>NZ_JBFBCG010000020.1:0-103910 GCF_040683105.1 Streptomyces sp. NPDC051020
CCCATAGCCCGAAAGGCATGGGAGGGGCCCCCTCCGCGTCGCCTCCCTCCTCCGCCTTGCCAGGCTTGCCCCTCGCCCCGCTCCTTCCTCCACCCACCTCTGTGCGCGGCCTCTTACCGGCCCTGCGCCGCCTCCACCGCTTCGGCCACCAGCGTCAGGAACCGTGCACGGGCCCGGGGGCTGCAGACAGGTTCCGGATTCCACGGCACCACCGCGGCCGCCCGCTCCAGCGCCGACCAGTCAGCATTCGACCGGAGCCGGTCCAGGGGTGTGGCATTGGACCGGATGTCGGTGAGCAGGATCCTGGGACGGAGGGCCGCCGCCTCCGCCCAGCCGACCGTGGACCAGTTGGCACCGGGCCCGGCGGCCGGTTCAAGGACGTCGACGCCCAGCTCCGCCAGTACGCGCAGCTCCGGCCACATGCGGGGACGCGCGAGATGCGCCTGGTCCTGCCCCGCCGGTGACAGGGCGAGGACCCGGGGCCGGGACGGACCGGCGGCGAGACCACGCAGCCGCTCCCGGGCTGCTTCCAGGTCCTGCGTCGCCGACGACCCTCCCTCCTCGGCCCCGAGCGAGCGGGCCAGCTCGGCGAACCGGTCACCGATGCCGGCGAGGGTGCGTGCCTGGCCCACGTCGATCACAACGACCGGAACGTGCTCCTCCAGGTGCTTGGCGGTCTCCGGGGCCAGCCCGTAGACATGCCCTCCCCCGTAGCTGACGGCCACCACGAGGTCCGGCTCGCCCCGCAGGAGGGTGTCCACGTCCAGGACGCTGCCCGCACCGAGATAGTCGACCTCCGTGAGCGGCAGCGACCCGGTCTTGGCCCGGTCGGGCGACTCGCCGTCGTGGTCCGATCCGAAGATCCCGCTCGGACGTATCCCGTGGTCCCACAGCGTGGCTCCGGCCTGGACATAGGCGAGCACACGCGACGGGCGCCGCCCGGCACTCGACAGTTGTCCACGGTCGTCGGAGAACTGCCACTCGGTCCGCTCGCTCACATCGCACACCCTTCTGCTTCTGCACCCGACTGCCCGGCCCCGGTCCGGCTCGTACACCACTACCTGCCCAGGTCCTTGCTGGGGCATCCCTCGGCGCGGCGCCCGTCCCGTACACCACTTTCGGCCGATCGCAAGGCGCCGGACGTCCTTGTAGCGGAGCTACCAGGGCTTTTGGCCAACGTGGCGACCGGCCGTGCTGGGCGGTGCGACGGGACAACGTCCTTTACGGGTCCGGCAAAAAAATTCTTCGGGACACGACTGTGATGCGTGTCGATCCGGGCAGCAGCCATTCCCATAGAAGGTGAGACGTCGGCACGGTGCCGACGTCGCACCCCAGGAGGAACACAATGAAGCACTACCTGCTCAGCGTGATCACGCCGACCGGGGACGAGATGCCCGCCCCCGAGGTGCTGGAAGGGATCATGCGGAACGTGGAGGTCTTCCACCAGGAGCTCCGGGAGGCCGGGGCCTGGGTGTTCGCCGGAGGACTGAACGCCCCGAGCACGGCCACCGTGGTGCGGGCGACGGACGGGGACACACTCCTCACCGACGGCCCGTACGCCGAGGGGAAGGAGTACCTCGGCGGGCTGTGCATCATCAAGGCGCCCGATCGGGATGCCGCCCTCGACTGGGGCCGCAAGGCCGCGCGGGCGATCACCTTGCCCATCGAGGTCCGGCCGTTCGAGGGTGAGGTGGAGGGCTGATGACCGACGCCTCCCGGCATCCCGACGCCGCCGAGCCGCCCCGTCCCACCGGCGCGCCGACCGTACTCACCGCGGACATCGAGCGTCTCTTCCGCGAGGAGTACGGCCGCTCGGTGGCGGTACTCGTGCGCGCATTCGACGACATCGACAGGGGACACGAGCCCTGCGAGGCGTTGCCGAAATTCTCTCCTCAGGGGGTCTTGGAACAAAGTGCGCCGTCCCCGATGTCCAGACCCGCCAGGAATGCCGCAGCCGCCGGTGTGGGGCGGAACCGGCTCCACACCAGCCGTTCCGTCCGTGCGGGCGCGTTGCGCACCGGAAGCACGGTGAGCCCCGTCAGTTCCGCCGCGAACGCGGCGGGCAGGAGAGCGACGACCAGTCCGCTGCGTACCAACCGAACGATGAAATCGGTTCCGCTGACCTCGAACGCCACTTCACGGGTGAGTCCGGACGCCTCGAAGGCCTCCTCCGACTGGGCACGGGCCGCGGTCCCGGCGGGGTAGTCGACGAACGTCTCCCGAGCCAGCCGTTCCAGGTCCACCTGGGACTCATCGGCCAGCGGGTGGCCGGGCGCCACCACGGCGGCGAGTTCCCCGCGCCCCAGTTCGCGGTCGCGCACGCCCTTCGGCCGGTAACTCGGCAGTACACCGAGAAACGCCACGTCGAGCGTCCCGTCCTGCACTTCCTGGACGAGGTCCTTGCTCGCCCCTTCCCTCAGGTCGATACGGACCTTCGGGTGCCGGAGATGGAACTCCCGCAATGCGGCCGGGATGTCGACCGCGGAGAGCGTCGGGATCGCCCCGATCCCGAGACGCCCGCTGATCTCCCCCGCCGCTGCCGTCACCTCGGCGCGGGCCCGCTCGGCCGCGTCCAGCGCCTGCCGGGCCGCTGGCAGGAACGCCTCACCGGCGGCGGTGAGCCGGACCTGACGACTCGTGCGATCGAACAGCCGGGCGCCGAGCTCCTTCTCCAGTCGGGCGATCTGATGACTCAGGGCCGACTGGACGACCAGGCATTTCTTCGCGGCGCGCGTGAAGTTTTCCAGCTCCGCCACCGCCACCACGTACCGCATCTGCTGAAGCTCCATCCACCTATCGTGAACCACGATCGATCGAATGAAAAACATGTGTTGGACTCATTGATGTTCTGTCCCCGAGGCTGAGGGGCATGGCTCACTCCACACAGGCGCTACGGCGCAGCACGGCTCTGCCGATCCCGCCCGAGGCGTCGCCCGTCCTCGGCCGCGGGCTCGTTCTCCTGATGGCCGTCGCGGCCGGGCTCTCGGCCGCGGGCAACTACTTCGCGCAGCCGCTCCTCGACGTGATCGAGGCGAATCTGCACATCGGTGTCACAGCGGCGGGGCTGATCGTGACCGCCGCCCAGGGTGGCTACGCGCTCGGCCTGATCCTGCTGGTTCCGCTCGGGGACGTCATGGACCGCCGAAAGCTGGCGGTGGGCCTGTTCGCACTGACGGCACTCTTCCTGCTGCTGACCGCCGGTGCTCCCACCGGTCCCCTGCTGATCGCCGGGACGGCGCTCACGGCGCTCACCTCCGTCGGCGCCCAGGTCGTGGTGCCGTTCGCGGCGACTCTCGCGGCTCCGGCCGAACGCGGCAGGATCGTCGGCCTCGTCATGTCGGGCGTCCTGCTGGGCGGCCTGGTCGGGCGTCTGGCCTCCGGCGCGCTGTCGGAACTCGGCGGCTGGCGGACTGCGTACTGGGTGAACGCCCTGCTCATGGCGGCCATGGCGGTGCTCCTGCATCGCCATCTGCCCCGGCTGCCCCGGTCGGACGACACCGCCCCGACGGGATACGCCGGGCTGCTGCGTTCCACCCTCTCCCTGCTGCGCACGGAGCCCCTGCTGCGCTGGCGGTCCGCCGTCGCCGCCTTCTCCATGGCCTCGTACAGCGTGCAGCTGACCGCGCTGACCTTCCTGCTGACCCGGGCGCCCTACAACTGGAACGCGGCCGCGATCGGACTCTTCGGGCTCGTGGGCGTCATCGGTGTGGTGGGCATGAACTTCGCGGCCCGGCTGAGCGACCGCGGCCGTGTGCAGGCGGTCTCCGGGGCCTCGGCCGCCCTGCTCGCCCTCTCCTGGCTGCTGCTTCTCGCCGGCGAGTCCTCGCTGCTGTGGCTCGCGCTCGGCGTGATCTCGCTGAACGTGGCTCAGCAGGCGGCCCTCAACAGCAGTCAGAACGTGGTCTACGCGCTCCGCCCGGAGGCCCGCAACCGGATCAACTCCGGGTTCATGACCCTCTTCTTCCTGGGCGGGGCCGCGGGAGCGGCACTCGCCTCGGTGGTCTGGTCACGCGCGGGCTGGACCGGCATCTGTGTCCTGGGCGGTTCGCTTGCGGCGGGCAGCTTCGTGCTCTGGGTGCTGGAGCGGGTACGGGTCCGGCCGCGTGCGTGGTGACGCCCGGCGGGCCGACACATCCCGAACAGGACGGTCGAGACGTCAGCCAGCCTACGAGTCGGACCCACCAGCAGCGTCACCACGTCACATCCTCACTGTCAGTCGTTGACCGCGGTCAGCAGCACCACCGCGTCCTGCAGTGCCAGCAGTCCGTGCCGTTCGTGCGGGATGGGCTGCAGCCCTCCGGCGGTCACTTCCACGTCGCCGGAGGCCGCGGTGAGGCGGACGGACCCCCGCAGGACCTGGAGCGAGGCGGCGGGCGGCGCGTTGTGCTCGTCGAGGGCCGAGCCCGCGGTGAGCGCGATGACCGTCTGCCGCAGGGGCTCCTGCCGCAGCAGCAGGTGGGCGCTGCGGCCGTGCGGGGACGTACGGGCGGCGGCCAGATACTCGTCGGCGAGGGCGTTGAGATCATCCATACGACCACTGTGCCGCAGCCCCGGAACCGCCGCGATCCGCCCGCGCCGCCGTCTGTGCTCCGCACAGCAGCAAGCGGGGCCCTCGGATGCGGACCCCGCCGGTCGGACGGCTTCAGCGGATCGGGATCAGAGCCCCGCGGTGTAGAGGAGCCGGTTCGGCGAACCCGCGCCCAGGGACGACAGGACGTTCTTGGTCGACTGGTCGACGAGCCAGCGAGTGAGGTCGTTCGGCGTGGCGGCCGGCTTCCACTGCTTGTAGAGAGCGGCGACCCCGGCAACATGAGGGCTGGCCATGGAGGTTCCGCTCATGGCCACGGAACCACCGCCGAGCTTGGCCGATACGATCGCCGAGCCGGGGGCGTACATCTCCACGCAGGGGCCGTAGTTGCTGAAGCTGGTCTGCCGGTCCTGAGCGTCGCTGGCCGCGACCGTGACCACGTGTGCCGCGCGGGCCGGGGAGAGGGTGCAGGCGTCCAACGAACTGTTCCCCGCCGCGACGACGGGCAGGGTCCCCCGGGCCGCAATGGCGTCAATGGCGTCGTCGACCGCCGCGGACCCCGGGCCGCCGAGCGAGGCGTTCAGGACCGCGGGCTGCTTGGCATGCCTGGCCACCCAGTCGAATCCGGCCAGCATCCCGGCCGTGGTCCCATTCCCCGTGCAGTTGAGAACGCGCACGGCGACGAGGGACACCTGTCGGGCGACTCCGTAGGTGGCACCGCCGATCGTGCCCGCCACATGCGTGCCGTGGCCATGGCAGTCCTGACCGGCGTGACCGTCGGAGACGGCATCGAATCCGACGACGGCACGCCCCCCGAACTCACTGTTCCGGGTGTCGATTCCGGTGTCGACGACGTACGCCGTGACGCCCCGGCCGGTGGCCGCCACGTTGTACGCGTGGTCGAGCGGAAGCTTCCGCTGGTCGATCCGGTCCAGTCCCCAACTCGCCGCCGTGAGCGCGGAGCGCGACGGCACGGCGGCGGTCGCGGCGGGCGGCTCACTCACAGTGACCACGGAGTTCTCCTCGACCGCCGCCACTCCGGGTGACGAACGGACCGTGGCCAGCTGAGCGGGGCTGAGCACGGCGGCGAAACCGCGCAGCACACTGTTGTACGTGAACAGAGGCTTCACGCCGAGCTGCTCCATGGCGGAGGACGCCGAGTACTCGGGCTCGAGGGTGACGATGTACTGCCCCGGAACGGCCCGCGTGGAACGTTCCACCACGACGCCGGCGTCTCCCGGAACGGCGGCGGCAGCGTAGGCACTGCTCAACAGCGGTACGAGCAGCAGCAGGGCAGCCGACGCCCATCGTGTACGCAAACGCATGCATGACTCCTGGAATGCCTGGTTCGAGCGCGAACAAGAGCGGACACCTGTCCTTCGTCCGGGACCCACTGCCGCCTTGAGCGTGATCATCCGGACAGCGCAACAGGTCGCGTCCACACCCGTCGGAGCCGGTGCATGAGGGACGAACCCGGTGAGGGGCGCCGCGTCCTCGACGGTGGCCTTCCGCAGGAGTACGGGGTCGGCCGACGCGGAATGATGGGGTGTCATCTCGTTCTTCCCTGGCGCGGTGACCTGCGCACGTCGTGGACGAATCCGTGCCGCCCGGTCGGGGTCTCCATAGAATTGGCCCTGCTCCCCGCGCCGATGACACTCCCTCACGGCGTTCACCAGGTGATTGGAGATGATCCGACCGGTGCATCAGCCCATCGAGTTCGACCTTGCGGACGACGCCTGGGGCGTGCTGCCCTCCTGGCCTGCCGGGGTACCTGACCTGTGGATCGTGGACGCGGTGCGGCACGGTGATGCGGCCGAGCGGCTCGCGCAGGGAATTCTCGACGCCGGGGAACAGCGGCGTGCCGGGAGTTTCGTCGCTCCGGCCGACCGGCGCTGCTATGTCACGGCCCATGTGGCGCTGCGGATGCTGCTCGGCGCCCGGCTGGGTGTCGAACCACGTGAGGTGCGGCTGGTCCGTGAGCCGTGCCCGTCCTGCGGTGGTCCGCACGGCCGTCCGGCGACCGACGGCGGAGTGCATTTCTCCCTGTCGCACAGCCGGGACCTGTCGCTGCTGGCGTTCGCCGCCACGCCGGTCGGGGTGGACGTGGAGGCGGTACCGAACGGCGAGGCCGCTGCGAACGTCGGGGCGATGCTGCATCCGGCGGAGGTAAAGGAGCTGGCAGAACTCCGCGCGGAGGACAGGCCCGTCGCCTTCGCCCGGGCGTGGACCCGCAAAGAGGCCTATCTGAAGGGCGAGGGGATCGGGCTCGCACGCGAGCTCTCGCTGGACCATCTGGGCACCGGCCCCCTGCCGGAGCCCGGCCCCCCGGGCTGGACCGTCACCGATGTGCTGGTCCCCGCCGGGTACGCCGCCGCCGTGGCGGTGCGTACTGCAGGGCAGCCACCGGTCAACGCCGGCCATCGGGGAAACTGATCCGGCGGGCAGATCGCAACGACCGACCGATACGGAGGAGTGGGCACATGCCGCACGAACGAGCCGGACAGCAGGCACGTCCGGAGGACCTGACCGATGTGGCCAGGCTGGTGACGGCGTATTACACGTTGCATCCCGATCCGGCCGAGCCGGACCAGCGGGTGGCGTTCGGCACCTCGGGTCACCGCGGGACGTCGACGGCCACGGCGTTCAACGAGGACCACATCGCCGCGACCAGTCAGGCCATCAGCGAGTACCGGGCCCAGCAGGGCACGGCCGGTCCGCTGTTCCTCGGATCCGACACCCATGCGCTGTCCGAGCCCGCACGTGTCACCGCGATCGAGGTGTTCGCCGCCAATGACGTGACTGTGCTGATCGACTCGGCCGACGGCTACACCCCCACCCCGGCGGTGTCGCACGCCATCCTCGCCCACAACCGGGGCCGTACCTCCGGTCTCGCCGACGGCGTGGTGGTCACTCCGTCGCACAACCCGCCGAGCGACGGCGGATTCAAGTACAACCCGTCGAACGGCGGCCCCGCCGGGTCCGAGGCGACCGGCTGGATCCAGGAGCGGGCCAACGCCATCATCGCGGCCGGCATGAAGGACGTACGGAGGCTGCCGTACGTCCGCGCGCTGGCGGCGCCGACCACCTCCACGTACGACTTCCTCGGCACCTACGTCACGGACCTGCCGTCCGTGCTCGACCTCGACGCGATCCGCGCGGCCGGGGTCCGGATCGGCGCGGACCCGCTGGGCGGCGCGTCGGTCGCGTACTGGGGCCGTATCGCCGAGCAGCACCGGCTCGATCTGACCGTCGTCAATCCGCTGACCGACCCCACCTGGCGGTTCATGACGCTGGACTGGGACGGCAAGATCCGGATGGACTGCTCCTCGCCGTACGCGATGGCTTCGCTGATCGGTCAACGGGACCGGTATCGGATCGCGACGGGGAACGACGCCGATGCGGACCGGCACGGCATCGTGACCCCGGACGGCGGGCTGATGAACCCGAACCACTATCTCGCCGTCGCCATCAACTACCTGTACGCGCACCGTGATCAGTGGCCGAACACGGCGGGCGTCGGCAAGACCCTGGTGTCGTCGGGGATGATCGACCGGGTCGCCGACGCTCTCGGGCGGCGGCTGGTCGAGGTGCCGGTCGGCTTCAAGTGGTTCGTGGACGGTCTGGTCGACGGGTCGCTCGGATTCGGCGGCGAGGAGTCGGCCGGCGCGTCGTTCCTGCGCCGTGACGGATCGGTGTGGACGACCGACAAGGACGGCATCATCCTGGCGCTGCTTGCCTCGGAGATCCTCGCCGTGACGGGGAAGTCGCCGTCCGAGCACTACGCCGGGCTCACCGCCCGCTTCGGCGAGCCCGCGTACGCCCGCATCGATGCCCCCGCGAACCGTGAACAGAAGGCGGTACTCGCCAAGCTCTCGCCGGAGCAGGTCGCGGCCGACACGCTGGCCGGCGAACCGGTCACGGCGGTGCTCACCTCGGCTCCCGGCAACGGCGCACCGATCGGCGGCATCAAGGTGACCACGGAGAACGCCTGGTTCGCCGCCCGCCCCTCGGGCACCGAGGACGTCTACAAGATCTACGCGGAGTCGTTCCTCGGGTCCGATCACCTCGACCAGGTGCAGGACGAGGCCAAGGCCGTGGTCTCGGCGGCACTGGGCGCCTGAGCGGTCGGAAAGCTGCCTCCCGACGCGGTCGCCCACCCCGCCGTATCTGGACCGCTTTTCCGCCGCGGCCGCCCAGCGGTACGAAGCGCTGGGAATCGAGCGCGACGCCCCCGACAGGCCCATGAAGATCGCCGCCTTGAACTCGGAGGCGTTCGGGTCGCCGGTCGTACTGTTCTGCAATTCGAGAAGGAAGGCGTGCCCCGGCTGCGTACCGGGCGGGCGGACATGACAGAAACAGTGAGCTTCATCGGAGTGTGACCGCCAGGTCCTGTCCTGCCGATCTTCGTGGGCTCGGAACGCCTGGCACGGCACCTCGCTGCGCTGTCTTCAGTCGCCCAAGTACGTCCAGTACGAGGACGATCCTCGGTCAAGATCCACAGGACAGACGCTGGTCCTGGCCTTGTGGCTCGTGGGCAAGGCCAGGGCCAGTCTGCCTCCCTCGCGGCGTGCGCATCCTCCGCCGCGCTGCCGGCCCCCGTGAGGCCGCCATGTTCCGACCGCGCGGCCCGGGGTGCACCCATGAGCAGATATCCCTACCAATAGATAGAATTTGACCATGTCCGAGAGGCCTGTCGCGTCGACTGCGCCCGAGCTCATTCTCGAAACCGACGCAGGACCCACGGTGATAAGCCCGAGCCGGGATTACCACGTCGGCCGCGACCCGCTGAGCGACATCGTCATCGACGATGACCGGGTCTCGTGGCACCATGCGGTGCTCCGGCCCGTGGCCGACCACTGGTCCCTGGAGGACGAGAACAGCACGAATGGTACGTACACCGGGGGCAGGCGTATCCATGAATCGGGCGTAGGACCCGGCAGCGTCATCCGGTTCGGTCATCCCGCGGACGGGCCGTGTGCCGTTCTGGTCGGTCGGGAGCCCCCGGCCCCCGCGCTGCATCCGGCGGACCGCCCGTCCACCGTCTCCATGCCGGCCGCCACCGGTACGTTCCGCCAGCCGACCGTCGTGCGACCGCGGCCCGTCCATACCGTACGCATCGGCCGCACCGCCGACAACGACCTCGTCGTCGACGACCTGACCGTCTCGCACCGGCACGCCGAACTGCGGGCGCATCCGGACGGCACATACGAGATCGTCGACCTCGGCTCACACAACGGGACGTATCTCAACGGCCAGCTGGTCGGCCGCGCCCCGGTCGCCGCCGGTGACATCGTCGGTATCGGTCACTCCGAGTTCTCTCTGGTCGGCGACGTGCTGCAGGAGTTCGTCGACACCGGTGAGGTCTCGCTCGACGTGCAGGACCTGGAGGTCACGGTGGACCGGGGCCGCAAGACCTTGCTCGACCAGGTCTCCTTCCCAGTGGGCGAGAAGTGCCTGCTCGGCGTGGTGGGTCCGAGCGGCTCGGGTAAGTCCACCCTGCTCAACGCACTGACCGGCCTCCGCCCGGCCGACGAGGGCAGCGTCCTTTACGACGGCCGCGACCTGTACCACGACTACGCCGAGCTGCGCCATCGCATCGGGCTCGTCCCGCAGGACGACATCCTGCACTCCCAGCTGACCGTGCGCCGCGCCCTCGGGTACGCCGCCGAGCTCCGCTTCCCGCACGACACGGCCCCGTCGGAACGCCGGGCCAGGGTCACCGAAGTGATCCGTGAGCTGGGTCTGGAAAAGCGGACGGAACAGTCGATCCACAGCCTCTCCGGCGGCCAGCGCAAGCGCGTCAGCATCGCGCTGGAGTTGCTGACGAGGCCGTCGTTGCTCTTCCTCGACGAGCCGACCTCGGGGCTCGACCCCGGTATGGACCGCTCGGTCATGCATATGCTCCGCAAACTCGCCGACGACGGGCGTACGGTCATCGTCGTCACGCACAGTGTGCTCAGCCTCGATGTCTGCCACCGGCTGCTGGTCCTGGCCCCCGGCGGGAAGACCGCCTTCTACGGGCCGCCGGACGACGCGCTCGCCTTCTTCGGGTTCGAGCAGTGGCCCGAGGCGTTCGAGGCATTCGAGAACGACCGGGACCGGAAATGGTCGGCGGAGTACCGCGCCTCCCCGTTCCACCGGCAGTACATCGCGAACTCCAGCGCGCAGCCCAGGCTGCCGCACGCCGCGGCCGCCCCGGTCGCACCGCCGCCGAAAACCCGGAGCAGGGGTGCTCAACTGTGGACGCTGGTCCGCCGGTACGCCGCCGCGCTGAGCGCCGACCGGACCTTCCTGGCCATCATGATCGCTCTGCCGTTCGTGATGGGCGCGATGACCCGGGCCCTGGCCGGTAGCCGGCTGACCCAGGACACGGCGATCAACGCGCTGCTGATCCTCTGTGTGGGCAGCGTGCTGACCGGCGCAGCCAATGCCGTACGGGAGCTGGTCAAGGAGCGGGCGATCTATCAGCGGGAGCGGGCCGTCGGACTGTCCAGATCGGCGTATCTGATGTCCAAAGTGGTTGTCCTGGGCACCGTCACGGTGCTGCAGGCGGTGGTGCTGACCCTGGTCGGTCTGGTGGGCGTCGATCTGAACGCCCCGGGCGGCAAAGGCGTTCTCCTGTCACCACTGGTCGAAATCACGCTGGCCGTGGCCCTGTTGTCGTTCACGGCAATGATGCTCGGTCTCGTCGTCTCCGCGCTGGTGCACAAGGAGGAGACCACCATGCCGCTGCTGGTGCTCCTCGCCATCGTCCAGGTCGTGTTCTGCGGTGCGCTGCTGAAACTGCACGGGGTGCCCGGGTTGGAGCAGCTGGCGTGGCTGGTGCCGTCGCGGTGGGCGCTCGCGGCGATGGGCGGGACCATCGGGCTCGCCAGGATCGTGCCGGGAAAGGTGAGCTCGGATCCGCTGTTCGATCACTCCGCGGAAGCGTGGCTGCTGAACATGGGGATGCTGGTGGCGCTGTCGGTCGTCTTCGGACTGGTGGTGGCGCGGCTGCTCCGCCGGCACGAGCCCGTCATCATGCGGAAGTAGTGGAGGCGGGAGCCCATGGCGACACCGGAATTCCGCCCCACACACGTGGTCCCCCCGGACGGGATGTCCGCCGGGGAAGCACCCGACGTGACCCGGCCCACCGAGCCGCTCGACCCGCTGCTTCCCGTCCAGCTGCTCGGCCGGCAGGGCGACTGGGGACAGATCCTCTGCGCCAACGGCTGGTCGGCATGGGTCGACGGCCGGCTGCTCGTCTCCGTCCCCCACGGCCCGTCGGAGTCCGGACAGCCGCTCGCGCGCACCGCGGACCCCCGGCCGCTGATGGCGCGGGTCCAGGAGTCGCTGACCCAGTACCGGCGCGCCGCGGATGAGCTGGCCGAGGGCCGGATCGACGGGGAGACCTTCCGCCGCCGGACCCAGGGGCTGCGGGTGGGCATAGTCGCCGACGGCGAGGCGATGTGGCTGTACGACGCCGAGCACGAGCGCTGGGTGTACTGCGACGGCACCCAGCTGAGTACGTACGGGGCCTCGGGCGGTCCCGGTCGGCCGAGCACTGCCCCCGCGGACCGCGGAGCGGGCGAGGCGCACGCACCGGAGCCCGAGCCGACACAGATCGTCGACCCCGCGCGGGTGGCCCCGTACCGCCCGGCGGATCCCGCCGATGCCGAGCCGACACAGCTCCTGCGGCCCTTCGACCGGTCCGGGGCGGACACCACGCATCCACCCACCCGGACGGGTGACGCGTGATGTCCTCCGCACCCACGCCGGGCCCCCTGCACTCCCCCGACCCCCGGCAGGACATGGCGCTGCCCGTGGGCCGCCCGTCCGATTTGCTCGGCAGACGGATCGCCGGCTACCGGGTGGAGAGCGAGATCGGCCGCCGCGGCATGGCCCACTGCGCGGTGCCGCCCGGGGCGCGGTGCAGAAGAACCACCCGCCGACGCAGGTGGACATGCGGATCGGTGCCTGGGCCACGGGGACGGGGGCCGAACCACCGCCGGCGCCGCGGTGGGCACTGCCCGCGTTCCCCGGGCCGGCACGGGAGGCGAAGTCTGTCACCGCCTCAGCCGTCCGCCGGGACTTCTCCCCGCCGGTGGATCCTTGAGGCGAGCAGGCCACCGAGGAAGCCGGCGACCAGCCCCCACGCGACGGCGACGACGAGCGCGGATCCCAGTCGCGGGCGCAGCGTCACCTCGCCGCCGAGACCGCCGCCGAGGTCCCCGATGCCCAGCAGTGACAGGCCGTAGTGCGCCGAGACCCTGGCGACGAGACAGATGGTCAGCACGGTGAGGAGGAGCGCCACCGCCATGTGTACGGCGTGCCGCCACGGCCGCATCCGGCCGGGCGAGCGGGCCGCCATGAGAAAGGCGGCGGCCAGGGTCAGCACGGCGGCGACGACGACCAGCCACCAGGCCCGGCCGTCGTGGTCGGCGAGCGTGGACACGCTGAGGACGGAAAGGTCCGGCGTGCGCAGAACGGAGTCCAGCACCTGCGGCATGGGCAGCCCGAACGGCCCGTCCACCCTCCCCTCCCAGATTGCCCCGAGCCCGAGCGTGTACGCGAGCCAGACGAGGTTCGGCAGCCCCAGGAGGATCACGGCCACCGTCTCGGCCGGGTGACCCTGGGTCACCATGACGACGAGTCCGACGATCACGCCCAGGACGACGTACGCGAGCAGCAGCGCCACCATCGCGTACGCGGCCGGGCGCACCGACTCCTGGAAGCGCAGCAGGCGGGCCGGGAGCGGGGCGCTGCGCGACACGGCGAGAGCCAGGACAAGGACGCCCACCAGCCAGAGCAGACCGAGGAGCAGGGTGGGCGGGACGTCAGTCCTGAATCCGACCTTCGACGAGGCGGCCAGCAGGTCACCGGTGACATCCCCGGTCGGATTCTGGAGAGGAATCTCGAAACTCTGACGGGCCAGGAGTGACAGGCCGATCAGGACCAGCGCCCACAGCACCGCCACCCGGGCGGCCCAGCCGGCCAGTTCGCGTGCGCCCGCGACCGCCCGGTGGCGCAGGGGCCGCAGAAAGCCAACGGCGATGACCAGGGCCCCGGCCAGAGTCACGGACAGCGGAAGCACCGAGAATTCCGCATGGGTCCTGACCAGTTCCCCGGCGTTTCCCGAGAGGGAGACGGAACCGCCCGCCGCCATCACCACGACGGCCGCGACGACACGCGCGAACGCGCCCCCGGGGAGACCGCTCGCACCTGCCGCCCAGAGACCGAGGGCAGCGGTGGCTGCCATGACCACGAGACCGGCGAGCACGGCCAGGAGAGCTTCACCCCAGCCGTGCGCGGCGCGCGGCACTCCGCTGCGGTCGATGGATACCTGGTGGCTCACGCTGCCACGCTAGGCAGGAGCGCGTCCATCCGCCCCTTGGGAGGGCCCGACGGCGTCAGCGTGCAGGCCGCGCGAGTACCCGGCACACCATGGGCGGGTAACGGAAGAAGCTGGGACTGATCCCTCCGCTGGGGAAGAAGAGCCCGTGAGTGCCCAACCGCCGTCGTCAGGCCTGTGACCGCCACGGCTCGCAGCACCCCCGGCGTCAGGCGGCGCACCGCGGCCGGGGGCCGGGGTGCGCCGCGGGTGGATGGGGCGGGCCCCGCTCCCGGGTCAGGGAGCGGGGGTCAGGGGGTCAGGACAGGTGGGTGCAGGGGGTCAGCGACGACCGTCGTGGTCGCGGTCCTTGTGGCCCCGACCATCGTGGTCGCGGTCCTTGTGGCCCCAACCGTCGTGGTCGCGGTCCTTGTGGCCCCAACCGTCGTGGTCGCGGTCCTTGTGGCCCCAACCGTCGTGGTCGCGGTCCTTGTGGCCCCGACCGTCGTGGTCGCGGTCCTTGTGGCCCCAACGGTCGTGGTCGCGGTCCTTGTGGCCCCAACGGTCGTGGTCGCGGTCCTTGTGGCCCCAACCGTCGTGGTCGCGGTCCTCGTAACGGCGGTGACGGCGGTTGTCTTCGTCACGTCCGTGGCCCCACCACCCGTCGTAGCGACGGCCCCAGGACTTCGAGTCGACCCTGTCGCCGTCCTCGTCGCGCAGGGTCGCCGTGTCGCGGTTGTCCCAGACGTAGTGGCGGAGGTTCTGGTAAACGTCGCGACGGTTGTCGCGGCCGTAGCCGGTGTGTACCCGCACCGAGGAGCGGCCGGCCAGACGCATGTCGAACCGGTAGGTACGGCGGCTCTCATCGCTGAGGGTCCAGCCGCTGAGGTCGACCGTGCGGTAGCTGGTGTTGGTGACGGTGACCCACTCATCGTTGAGGCTGCGGTTGGTGCCGTTGTCGGGCCCGGAGGTGTCGTGCTGGATCTCGCCCAGGACGACGCCGGAATACGAGTTCGACCGGCCATAACCGCGGTCGTTGTCGGCGGCGGCCGGGAGAGCGGCGGCGCCCACCAGCGCGCCGGCTGCAATAACGGTAGCAGCGAACCGCCGTGCGGAACGGGACATGAAAACCCCTCAGGTGCAGGCCCGGACCGTGTGGCCCGAGCGTTGATCGTTCCCGGCGTAATGCCGAGATCGCACACTTTGGCCCGATCGCCCGATTTACGACAGACACCCCGATACGTGTTACGAAATGCAGACATTTCCGTCACACACGCATGCACTTGGCACGCATTCGACCACCCGGGTACCTGTCAATCACTGACCGCTGCATCCACCCGTTCGGGACCGGCACATCCGGCACGGTGCACGTCACGTCAACCCGCGCACATCACGGCTCACCCCTGCGTGACCGGCTCGGAATTCTGTAACAGCCGTCGCTCACCGGGCCTCGAACAGACTTTCCGCTAGCCCGGGAAAGGAGAAAGGAGGTTCTACCTCTCCGCCGCCGCCGACGGCCGCCCGATCATTGCGCGGCGGACACAACGGTGGTTCAGTGGGAGCTGAAGTTATGAATCGAGGTTCAGAGCATCGTGGCCTACCGCCCCACCGCCCGTACCGAGGCGACCCGGCTCGCGCATCGCCGGCGACTGCTGGACGCCGCGCGGCAGCTGCTGGCCGAGGGCGGATACGCCGCGGCCAGCATCTCCGCGCTCGCCGAGCGGGCCGGAGTCGCCACTGGCAGCGTCTACAACCACTTCACCTCCAAGCAGGAGCTGCTCGCCGCAGTCTTCCGCCATGTCGCAGGTCATGAGCTCACCGCGGTGCAGCAGGCCGTGGGCGCCACAAGAGGGGCGGCGGAGCAGTTGCGCACCCTGGTCGAGGTCTTCGCGTTCCGGGCGCTGCGGACACCCCGCACGGCCTGGGCTCTGCTTGCCGAGCCGGTCGATCCGCTGGTCGAGGCGGAGCGGCTGACCTATCGCCGCGGCTACCACGCCCTCGCCGAGACGGTCATCGCCGCGGGGATCGAGGCCGGCGAACTGCCCGCGCAGAACGCCCGGCTCTCGGCCGCCGCCGTCATCGGGGCGATCAGCGAGGCACTGCTCGGTCCGCTCTCCCCGGTGGGCGAACGCACCGACCCGGAGCCGGTCGTGGCGGACATCGCCACCCTGTGCCTGAGAGCGGTGGGAGCGGGCTGCAACTGACCGTTCCCACCGCACCGCCGTACCGGCAGAGCAACCTCCCGGCCGAATCTCCTCACCGCCGACGTCAGAGAGGACCGCCGACATGGCCGTCACCGCACACTCCACCGACCTCCGGTCAGGGGCTCCCGCACCGCACCCCACCCACGAGGTCATCAATCAGGCGCCGCCCCGGACCGGCCTGGACGAGTACGGCACCAATCCGCCGCTCGTCGAGGCGGTACGGGCATTCGGCGCGGCCTGGCACGAGCCGGAGCTCCATGAGATCGGCAGCCTGGTCGGCTCGGAACCGTTCCAGCAGAATGCGGAGCTCGCACACACGTCACCACCCGCGCTCCGCACCCACGACCGGTACGGCAACCGCGTCGACGAAGTCGAGTTCCATCCCGCGTACCACGAGGTCATCGGCGCGGCCGTGGGCTACGGCACGCACACCGCGGCCTGGGCCGATCCGAAGCCGGGTGCCGCGGTCGCGCGGGCGGCGTCGTTCATGCTGTTCGCCCAGATCGAGCCGGGCCACGCCTGCCCGATGTCGATGTCGCACGCCGTGGTCCCCGTACTGCAGCGCGACGGCGAGGTGGGCCGTGACTGGCTCCCGGGCCTGCTGAGCCGCTCGTACGACCCGCGGCTGATCGCCCCGGGCAGCAAGTCGGGGCTGACGTTCGGCATGGGCATGACGGAGAAGCAGGGGGGTTCCGACGTTCGCGCCAACACCACCCGCGCGGTTCCGATGGCCTCCGACCCCGACGGCCGGGCCCACCTGCTGACCGGCCACAAGTGGTTCTTCTCGGCCCCGCAGTCGGACGCCTTCCTCGTTCTGGCCCAGGCCCCGGCCGGGCTGACCTGCTTCCTCGTACCGCGTGTGCTGGCCGACGGCACCCGTAACACCGTCCGTATCCAACGGCTGAAGAACAAGCTCGGCAACAAGTCGAACGCGTCCTCCGAGGTGGAATTCGACGCAACTTGGGCGGTGCGGGTCGGCGAGCCCGGTCGCGGCGTTCCCACCATCATCGACATGGTCAACCACACCCGTCTGGACTGTGTCCTCGGCACCACCGCGGGCATGCGCCAGTCGGTGTCCGAAGCGATCTGGCATGCGCGGCACCGCAGCGCCTTCGGTGCCAGGCTGGTCGACCAGCCCGTCATGACAGCGGTCCTCGCCGATCTGGCCCTGGAGACGGAGGCCGCGACCTGGACCTCGCTACGCCTCGCCCGGGCGTACGAGACCGGCAGCAGCGAGTCCGAGACGATGTTCCGTCGACTGGCCACCGCGGTGTCCAAGTACTGGATCTGCAAGCGTGGTCCGCACCACGCGTACGAGGCCCTGGAGTGCCTGGGCGGCAATGGCTACACCGAGGACTGGCCGCTCGCCCGGCGCTACCGCGAGCAGCCGGTGATGGCCGTGTGGGAGGGCTCCGGCAATGTGATCGCGCTCGATGTGCTGCGTGGTATCGCCAGGACCCCGCAGTCCCTGGATGCCTTCTGGGCCGAGCTGGAGACCACAGCCGGGGCCAGTGCTGTGCTGGACGCGCATGTGCGGCGGGTACGTCAAGAACTGGTCGCGGATCTGCGCGATCCGCTCGCCGCGGAACTCCGTGCGCGGGCGACGGTCGAGGGCATGGCGCTCGCCCTGCAGTCCTCGCTGATGGTGCGGCACGCTCCGGCGCCCCAGGCCGAGGCGTTCGTCGCCGCACGCCTGGGCGCGGACCGCGGTCACCAGTACGGCATCCTGCCGCGCGGCACCGACACCACGGCGATCGTGGAGCGGCACTTCGGCGCGCACCAGGTCGAGACGGACTCCAGCCGCCACAGCGCCGCGCACACCCCGGCCCCGAGTGCGACCAGGACACCGAGCAGCCGGTCGTCGAAAAGCAGCAGGGAGCCGACCGTGGCCACGAGGTAAAGAGCAGGCCCGCAGCGCCGAGCAGGCCGTCGACCGGCGGCAGCCTCACGCGCTTGGTGGCGCCTCCAGCCAAGAGCCCTCTGCCGGGCAGAGTCTCTGACAGGCGGCGGCTCCTACGCCGGCTCCGGCGGCCTGTGAGGTCACAACGGGCACCGGCCGTGGCCGGCCCGCCGGCGGCAGATCCCGCGCAGGAGAACCACGGCCAGCGCGGCAAGAGCGGCCGCGCCGAGGACCGCCGCCGCGCGTGCGGCCACCGGCGCACCCGCCGTGCGCAGCCGATCGATCGGTTCCGCCTCGTACGCGCCCCTGCCGCCGGTCCCGAACGGTGCCGCGGGTTCGCGTTCGCGGGCAGTCACTGCCGACTCCGACAGCTGCGCGGAAAGGCAACCGGCGAACTGTCCGATGAGCCTGTCGCTGACGTCGCTCATCACCCCGTGGCCGAACTGGGCCGGCCGTCCGGTGACCGTCAGGTCGGTGTCGACCGTGACGGTCGTACAGTCGTCGCGCTCGGCGAGCGTCCCGGTGACGGCCGCCGCGGCCCTGCCCTGGCCCCGCACCTCCTTGCCCTTGGCGGCCAGCACGATCAGGTGCTCCGGTTCGTCCTTCTCCAGGAAGGTCGCCGTGCCGCGGTACGTCACGGTGATCGGACCCACCTGCACCTTGGCGGAGCCCTTGATGGTCTCGCCGTCGAAGTCCTCCACGGTGGCGCCGGGCATGCAGCGCGAGACCCGCTCGACGTCGAGCAGCGCCCGCCACGCCTCGTCGACCGGTACCGGAACGGTGAAAGAGTGGTGCAACTGCATGGTCTTCTCCTCACACGGACTTCGGTCGCGGCCGGTGGATCGCCCCGGCCGTGTCCGCCAGCGGGGCGCCGGTACCGCCCCAGCGCAGCGCGACGATCTCCGCGGCGATCGAGACGGCCACCTCCTCGGGGGTGCGGGCGCCGAGGTCGAGGCCGATGGGCGAGCGCAGTCTCGCGAGCTCCGCCTCGCCGAGTCCGGTCTCACGCAGCCGGGCCAGGCGTTCCTCGTGGGTGCGGCGGCTTCCCATCACGCCGATGTACGCGGCCGGGGAGCGCAGGGCCACCTCCAGCAACGGGACGTCGAATTTCGGATCGTGGGTGAGTACGCACATCACGGTCCGCTCGTCGGTGCCGGTGCCGCGCAGGTATCGGTGCGGCCAGTCGACGACCACCTCCGCCGCGGCCGGGAAGCGGCGGGGATCGGCGAAGGCCGGGCGGGCGTCGCACACCGTGACCCGATAGCCGAGGAACACGCCGATGCGGGCCACGGCGGCAGCGAAGTCGATCGCACCGAAGACGAGCATGCGCGGCGGCGGCACGAACGACTGCAAGAACACCGTGACGTCGTCCTCACGGCGTTCGCCGCGCGGTCCGTAGTGGCGCAGGCCCGTTGCCCCTTGGGCCAGTTCGCCCCGGGCGTCGGCGGTGACGGCGACGTCGAGGCCGCTGGTGCCCAGGGATCCGGACACCGTGTCCGGCCATACAGCGAGCGCGGCGCCGCGCCGGGCGGGGCCGTCGGTCACGGTGGCGACCACCACCGGACGGTGTGCGGCGACCGATGCAGCGACCTCACCGAACACGGGATCGGTGACGGCCGACACGGGCCGTACGAGGAGGGTG
The DNA here is from genome assembly GCF_040683105.1 of Streptomyces sp. NPDC051020. Taxonomy (NCBI): domain Bacteria; kingdom Bacillati; phylum Actinomycetota; class Actinomycetes; order Kitasatosporales; family Streptomycetaceae; genus Streptomyces; species Streptomyces sp. NPDC051020. The sequence goes on from NZ_JBFBCG010000020.1 coordinate 19,585, forward strand.
ATCTCGCCTCCGCAGGTGAGCCCAACGGCGAAGGCGTCCTCGTCGCTGTAGCCGAAGGTGTGGAGCTGTGCCTTTCCGGTCTCCACGACCTCCTTGGCCAGGTCAAACACGGCGCCTTCGACGCAGCCGCCGGATACGCTGCCCACGACTTCGTCGCCGGGGCCCACCGCCATCGCTGCCCCGGGGCCGCGGGGCGCGCTGCGGGTGACCGCGACGACTGTGGCAAGTCCGAACGGTTCACCGGAGGCGTACCAGCGGCTCAGCGCCGGGAGGATCTCACGCATGGCACTCACCGCCTGCCGGTGTGGCTCCGCCGACGACGGCCGCCAACTGCTCCAGGACCTGCAGGTTGTATCTCTCGACGAACGCGTCCACGCGGGGCAGCGCCGCAGCCATGCCTGCGGCCCGTGGTTCGTCACCCGGTCCGGCCGGGCGCAGGTCGGACCGCACCACCCGGTGTGCGGGCCGGTGCAGCCGCCGCATCCGATCCGCGCGCATCGCGAGGCCACCGCGCTGCCGGCCGTCGGAGAGCACGACGGCCACGATTCCACGTGCGGTGGCGCGCCGGCCATCCGTGTCGAGGAAGGCACCCGGCGGCCCGCCGAGCCTGATGCCGCCGCTCCGCTCGGGGACGGCGGCCGGCGCCGTGTCCGGATCGCGGTGCTTCATCTCGCGGGTCAGCCGGGTGCCGATCGTGAGCACTTCGATGAGATACGGGTCATATGTCCTCCGGGGGACAGGATGGACAGGAACAGCCCTGGAAGGATGGGAAACCCCTCCCGTTGTCTCCTCCCCCGCCCTGCAGCCGCGCGCACCACGGCCACACCGGCCACTCGGCGGCGCGACGGGGCAGAACTCGCCAGGGAGGGGACTAGGACGTGTTTCGAAAGTCCCGCCTGCCAGGCGACGCCTGGCCCGCACGGCCCGCCCTACGGGCGGACGACGCCACTTTCGAAACACGCCCTAGCTCGACACGTCGGTCCAGGCGTACGGCTTGCCGAGGGGACCCTTCGGGGGTCCGGCACCCACTGACTCCATTTCGCGGTCCGCCTCTCTCATCAGCTGGCCGGCGACATCCTTCATCGCGCGGCTCGCCGCGAGTTCGTCACCGATGATGGGGATATCCACGTCCGTCGGGTTGCAGCGCGCCACCCCGTGGCCGGTGAGCTTCTCCGAACCGGTGTCCAGCACGGCTTCGGCCTTGGTCGTGCCTCCCTCCTCGGACAGATCGAGGCGGAGATTCCATTCCAGCGTGCGTGTCATTACGCACCTCCTCGCCCGCGTCCGGCCACGGTGAGCCGCCACAACGCGGTTCTCCCTTCAGCATCTCTCCACCCGAGTCCGTTCGCGCGCTCCCGGCCCGGCCCCTTCGGGTCGGCACGACGTGATCCCCTGACGGCGGCTCGCACTGCGGGGTGTTCAACGTCGAAATATGATGTAGGCGGCCGGAAGAGGGCCTCACGGTTCCGTACCGCCACGTCGGGCCCTGTGTGTTGCGGCTCGCGAACGAATGCACTGCGGAGCGGCCCATGAACCGGCGTCGTCCTCCCACTTCGGTGAGTGCGGAGGAGCTGCTCACCACGTTGCAGCAGCTCACCGCCCGGGCGCGGCAGGAGGTGCAACTGCACCAGGCGCGCGTGGAGCTGGCCGAGGCGCTGCAACGCGAGATGCTGCCGGCCACCCTGCCCACCCGCTCCGGTCTGCAGACGGCGGCCCGTTACGCGCCGGCCCGCAGTGGCCTGGACATCGGTGGCGACTGGTACGACGGCTTTCCGCTGCCGGACGGCACGCTCGCCTTCACCATCGGGGACGTGCAGGGCCATGATGTCGAAGCCGCGGCGTTCATGGGGCAGATCCGGATCGGGATGCGGGCGATCGCCGCCACGGCCTCGGATCCGGGCGAGATACTGAGCCGCACCAATGAACTGTTGCTGTCCGTCGACAGCATGCTCTTCGCGACCTGCACGTGCGTCCGTCTCGACCCGCGCGCGTGGGTACTCGACACCGCGCGCGCCGGACATGTGTTCGGGGTGTGGGCCACGGTCGACGGACGCTCCGGCATCTCCGACGACGCGGGGGGTCTGCCGCTGGGCATTCAGGCCGGTCCGCAGTATCCGGTCACGCGGCACCGGCTGACAACCCCGGGGGCGTTCGTGCTGCTCACCGACGGGGTGGTCGAGGGGCCGTCGTTCCCGATCGAGGAGGGCCTGGACACGATGGTGCGGCTGGTGGCCTCACTCTCCGCGGCGGGGGCCGACGAGCTGGCCGACGCGGTGCTGCAGGCGGCGGAACGCACCGGGCACGAGGACGATGCCGCCGTCCTCGTCCTGCGCCACGACGCGTCCCGGGCCGCACAGCGTAACGACCGGTGACGCCGGGCAGCACACCGTGAGCATCCCCGAGCCGAGCGTGTCACACAGCCGCCGCCCCGGGCCCGCGGTGTCTCATGAGAGCTGTGATCCGCAGTGAGGGAACCAGAGGTCCGGCGGTGACCGCCCTCAGCATCCTGGCGGTCGCCGCCGCCTATTACGGGGTGGGACAGATCGGTCTGCTCAAGCAGGTGTCCATTCACGGAGCCAGAGTCACCCCCCTCTGGCCGGCGACGGGCATCGCGCTGAGCTCTCTGCTCTATCTCGGCCTGCGTATCTGGCCCGGCATCGCTCTTGGGTCCTTCTTCGTCGTCGCCACCGTCACCAGCCCGGTCGACCTCGCCACCCCCGGCATCGTCGCAGGCAACACCATCGCGCCGGTCTGCGCGTACCTCATGCTCCGCAGGGCCGGGTTCCGGAAGGAACTGGACCGGCTGCGCGACGGGGTGATCCTGGTCTTCCTCGGTGCGATGGCCGGGATGCTGATCGGCGCCACTGCGGGCACGGCCATGCTGGCACTCACCGGCAGGCTGCCGCTCGGCGAATTCTGGCCGGTCTGGGCGGCCTGGTGGGCGGGGGATGCCATGGGCGTGCTCATCGTCACTCCCCTGCTCCTCGTGATGCGCAGGGCGCGGCGGCCGCGGAGGACCGACCGGTGGGCGGAGGCGGCCGCGCTGGCAGTCGTCTGCGTCGTGATCGGCGTGGTGGCGACCAGAAGCACACTGTCGATGCTTTACACGATCTTCCCGGTGCTCATCTGGGCAGCGCTACGCTTCCAGCTGGCGGGCAGCGCGCCGTGTGCCCTGGTGCTGTCCGTGCTGGCGATCGTCGCGGGCACTGAGAAAGTGGGACCGTTCAGCGGTCACACGATCCTTGAGATCGTGCTCAATCTGGCGATCCTCAACGGCTCCATGGCCCTCACCGCACTGTTGCTGGCGTCGATCGTCAGCGAGGACATGAATATCCGGCGCAGGATCGAGCAGGCCTGCGAGGAGCTCGCCGAGGTGGTGGAGCATCTCGCACCGGGAAGATCGGCGAGCGCGTGGCCGCCCCGGTACCGGGACGAGCGCGACGGCCGCTGACGTTCACGCCGTGCGTCACCGCGGGAAGTGGCGGTCCAGGAAGTCGTTGCGGAAGGTGCCGGACGGATCGTACCGGGCCATCAGCTTCTCGAAGTCGGCGTACTTCCCGTACAGCGCGCGCAGCGTCTCGGGCGCGGTCGTGAACACCTTGCCCCAGTGCGGCCGGGCGCCGAACGGTGCGAGCGCCTCCTCGATCGCACCGAGCACCGGTGTGACGGCGGCTGTGTCCGGGACCCAGGTGAAGTGGAAGGCCACCGCGTCGATGCCGTTCGCGGGGCTGAGCCACAGGTCGTCGCGGGCCACGGTGCGGATCTCGCCGATCTGGAGCAGCGGGGCGATCCGGTCCCGGATCCGGTCGAGTGCCACGTACGCCGCCGCGGCCTCGCGCCGTGCCACGAAGTACTCCGACTGAAGCTCATCCCCGTTGCTGGGGGTGAACTCCAGCCGGAAGTGAGGCAGTCGCCGCTGCCAGGCGCCGGGGACGCCCTGCTGCCGGGTGCAGTTCTGAGCGGGCATGCCGCGGATCGGGTGGCGCGGGCCGTCCGCGAGCCGGGCACCGAGCCATTCGGTGGGTGCCTGCCGCGCTCCTTCGGCGTCCACCCGCTGCTTGAGCCAGACCTGGTTCACCGGGCCACCGCGCCAGTCGGTGAAGAGGCTGACGCTGTACGCGGCGGACATCGCCTCGTCGAATCCGTCCGGGTCGCCGAGCCGGGACTGCGGCAGATCCTCGTAGACCCACTGCTGTACGTCGAAGGCGGGCACCAGGTCCAGGGTCAGCCGGGTCACCACTCCCAGGGCGCCCAGGGCCACGACAGCCCCGGAGAAGTCCGCGTCGCCGCGCTTCAGCTCCGCGGTCCGACCGTCCGCCGTGACCATCTCCAGCGCCCGGACCGCCCCGGCGATCGAACGGTTGGCGATGCCCGAGCCGTGCGTGCCGGTCGCGCAGGCGCCCGCCACGGAGATGTGCGGCAGCGAGCCCAGGTTGTGCAGGGCGTAGCCGTTCTCATGGAGGACATCGGCGAACTCCCCGAAACGGAGCCCCGCGCCGACGGTGACCGATCCGGCCGCCCGGTCGATGTCGACGACGCGGTCCAGTCCGGCCAGCGACACAAGGTCTCCGGCCGTGTCCGCGACGGTGCTGAAGGAGTGCCTGGTGCCCAGTGCCCGTACCGTGGTGCCGGCCGTGGTGCCGGAGGCCACGATCTCCTGGATCTCGGGCACCGAGCGGGGGGCATGGAGGCGCCGCGTCCCGAAGGCGATGTTTCCGGCCCAGTTCTTCTCCGCGGGAGTCACCGCACGCCTTCTTTCTCTCGTCGCCGACGCTCGCCGCCTCGGGTGCATTCTCCCAGACATGGGCGGCATCACGAGGACGTGACATGTCCGCACATAGCCCCGGGGCGGAACCCGCCAAATGCCAACAGCCGACCGCAGACCTCCTGTATACAGCGCGGAACGGGACGAGATCCGACCATCGTTCATGTCTGAACTTCACTAGAACTCCAGCGAAATGGCACGTGTGTGGATATCGTGCAGCGAGCGAGGGCGCATCCGTCAGTCCACGGGATCGGCGGATGCGTCCCGTTTGTGGAGATGCAACTGTGACTGGGGGGTTCATGGGGCATGTCGAGCTACCCGAATCCGACATACCGGGATCCGTGGGACTGGCGGGGGCGCCACGACCAAGGACCACTTCAAATCGGCCTCGCAGCAGGGAACTTGAGAAGCTGTGGAGTGCCCCGACCGTACAGCGCGAGCGTTCTGACCAGACGCCCGCACCGAAGAGAAGACCGGGCCGGTACCTGCCGCTCGTCGTCGGGGCCGATCTTCTCGGGCTGGGGATACCGGCCTGGCTCATCCTTCGCTCGGGCGGACTCCCGCAGGCCCAACCGGCGGCGATCGTCGCCGCGTTGGTGTGGTGCGGAGCCCGGCTGGCGCGTGGCCGGTACACAGCCAAGCGGCCGGGGAACCTCCGGGGCGCACTGACCGCGCCCGGGGACTGGCTGCTGCTCATCGGTGCACTGGCCGTCCTCGGCACGGTGTTCGGCGAGCCGATACGGCCGGTCACCTCGGTCGAGGCGCTCCTGCCCGGCCTGCTGGTGACCACGGCCGTTTCGCTCGTGCGCCAACTCCCCTGGCCACGGCGGCGGCAGCGCGCCGAGCACCGCGTGCTGGTGGTCGGTGAGGCTACGGGGGTGGACCGGGCGGTGCGGCTGCTCGGTTCCCGAACGGATCACGCATACCACGTGGTTGCGGCCATACCCGTCGGAGAGGCATCACTGGGCTGCGAGACTCCGGTCCCGGGGCGCCTCGCACCGGCTCCCGCCGACGACGACGTGTCGACGGTGCTGGGCGGAGCCTTCGCCCACGAGGCGGACCTGGCGCTGGTGATACCCGGGCCACAGCTTTCCGGGGAGCGGCTGCGGCAACTGTCCTGGGGCCTGCACGACGGGGGGCTGCAGCTGTCCGTGCTGTCGGACCTCTCGGAGATCGCGGCAGGCCGGGTCCGGCCCGCCTCGGCTGCCGGACTGACGCTGCTGCACATTGTGCCGCCGCTCCGCCGGGGGCCGCAGATGGCCCTGAAGGCTGCGGTGGACCGCACGGGTGCAGCGCTCGGACTGGTGCTGCTGGCACCGTTGTTGCTCCTGATCGGGGCAGCCGTACGGCTCACCTCCGAGGGCCCGGTGTTCCACCGCCAGATCCGGCAGGGCCGGCACAACCGGCCGTTCACCATGTGGAAGTTCCGCACCATGGTCGAGGACGCCGAAACGCACAAGGCGGAGCTCGTCGCAGCGAACGAGAACGACGGTGCGATGTTCAAGATCCGCCGCGATCCCCGGGTGACGCGGATCGGCCGGCTGCTGCGCCGGAGCTCGCTCGACGAGCTGCCGCAGCTGCTCAATGTCGTCCGTGGCGAGATGTCCCTGGTGGGTCCTCGGCCACCTCTTCCGGAGGAGGTGTCCCGCTACGACGAGCGCGAGCTCCGGCGGCTCGCGGTCCGGCCCGGGCTGACCGGGCTGTGGCAAGTCAGCGGGCGTTCCGATCTCTCCTGGCAGGAGACGGTTTCGCTCGATCTGTGGTACGTCGACAACTGGTCGGTGGCCACGGATCTGGAGCTCATGGTCCGTACGCTGCGCGCCGTCACCGACGGCCGCGGGGCGTACTGAGAGCGGTGGGGACCGGATGCGGAAGATGAACCTCGGCCGGGCGGGCCGCCGCCGCTCTGCGGCGGCCCGCCCGGCCCGGCCCGGAGCGCGGTCAGTCCTGTGCGCCCTGGTGGTCCAGCCACCAGGCGTAGGTCCGGGCGATGCCGTCGCGCAGCGGAATCTGCGGCTTGAAACCGAGGGTGGAGAGGCGGGAGACGTCGAGAAGCTTGCGCGGGGTGCCGTCGGGCTTCGTCGTGTCCCACGAGACGCACCCTTGGTAGTCCGTCACATCGCGGACCATGGAAGCGAGTTCACGGATCGTCAGATCTTCACCGCAGCCGACGTTGACGGGTTCGTCACCGTCGTAACGCTCCAGGAGCAGGAGGCACGCGGCGGCCAGGTCGTCGACGTGCAGGAACTCACGCCGGGGGCTGCCGGAGCCCCAGAGGGTGACCTCCGGTGCGCCGTCCCGTTCCGCCTCGTGGAAGCGGCGGATCAGGGCGGGCAGGACGTGCGAGGACTCCAGGTCGAAGTTGTCGCCGGGTCCGTAGAGATTGGTGGGCATGGCGCTGATGTACGAGGCGCCGTACTGCCGCCGGTACGACTGGGTCTGCACGATCCCGGCGATCTTGGCAAGCGCGTAAGCCTCGTTGGTCGGCTCCAGCGGGCCGGTGAGCAGGGCGTCCTCGCGGATCGGCTGGGGAGCTCGCTTGGGGTAGATGCAGGACGAGCCGAGGAAGAGCAACCGCTCGACTCCGGCGGCATGCGCACCGGCGATCACGCTCAGCTGGATGCGCAGGTTGTCCTCGAGAAACTGCACCGGATACGTGCTGTTGGCCATGATCCCGCCGACCTTGGCGGCGGCCAGCACCACGGCGTCCGGGCGGATGTCACGCAGAAAGGCCTCGGTCGGTGCGGCCTCGCGCAGATCGAGCCGGTCACGGCCGCAGGTGATCACCTCGTGGCCTCCGGCGGTGAGGCGGCGCACCACCGCCGAGCCGACGAGACCTCGGTGTCCCGCGACGAATATGCGGGAGCCGGGACGTAGCAGGGGGCGGACGGATTCCTGGGGAGGGCCGGGGAGATCAGTCGTCATGGTTCGGATTGTGCCAGTAACTGTGTGTCGCGGTGACGTTTTGCCGCAGATCACTCACATCGAGATATTTCGGTGCACCAACAGCAACACAGACGACCACAGAAGGGGGAGTCGTGGCGAAGACCGCGCTCATCACCGGCGTGACCGGGCAGGACGGCTCGTACCTGGCCGAGCTGCTGCTCGACAAGGGGTACACGGTCCACGGCCTCATACGCCGCTCGTCGAGCTTCAACACCGAGCGGATCGACCACATCTACCAGGGCCCGGAGGAGGAGAACCGGTCCTTCGTCCTGCATCACGCGGATCTCGCCGACGGAGTCGCGCTGGTGAACCTGCTGCGCGACATCCAGCCCGACGAGGTCTACAACCTGGGTGCGCAGTCGCATGTCCGGGTCTCGTTCGACGCGCCGCTGTACACCGGAGACGTCACCGGGCTCGGCACCATCCGGCTGCTGGAGGCGGTCCGCGCCAGCGGCATCGACACCCGGATCTACCAAGCGTCGTCGTCCGAGATGTTCGGCGCCACTCCACCGCCGCAGAACGAGACGACCCCGTTCCATCCGCGCAGCCCGTACAGCGTCGCCAAGGTCTACTCGTACTGGTCGACCGTCAACTACCGTGAGGCGTACGGAATGTTCGCGGTCAACGGGATCCTCTTCAACCACGAGTCCCCGCGCCGCGGCGAGACGTTCGTGACCCGCAAGATCACCCGCGGCGTGGCACGGATCAAGGCGGGGCTCCAGCAACACCTCCACCTCGGCAATCTCGATGCCGTGCGGGACTGGGGTTACGCCCCCGAGTACGTCGACGCGATGTGGCGGATGCTGCAGTGCGACTCCCCCGACGACTATGTGGTGGCCACCGGTGAGGGGGTCAGCGTCCGGCAGTTCCTGGAGTTCGCCTTCGAGCACGCCGGACTGGACTGGCGGGACCATGTCCGGTACGACGCGAAGTACGAGCGTCCCAGCGAGGTCGACGCCCTGATCGGTGACGCCACCAAGGCCGAGGAACTGCTCGGCTGGAAGCCGGTGGTGAAGGCGCAGGAGCTGGCCAGGATCATGGTCGAGGCGGACATCCGGCAGCTCTCCGACCAGCTCTCCGGGGCAGCCGTGCGGGTCGACCGATGAGAGCGCCAGGACGTCTCAGACGCAGTGGTGTGTTCGCCACCGTTCTCGCGCTCGCCGCTGGGCGTACTCACCGCCTCGGCGGCCAGCGCTCCCCCGGCCGCGGCGCTGACTCCCCCGGTCGGCTTCGCGGCCGACAACCTGGCCATCTATCAGACCAACGGGATCGTCTGGGCGCTCGCCGAGGCGAACGGGGTGGTGTACGCGGGCGGCACGTTCGCCAACGTACGGCCGGCCGGTGCCCCGGCGGGCGGCAGCACGACGCCCGCCGTCAATAACAACCCCAAAAGTGAGCTTATCCGTTCACGTGATGCGCAAGTGGTCTTCACAGTAAGGTCATTGCACCATCAGCACGGATACCGATATCCCGCAGGACCGGATGCCATGTCCGGACACCTGCGACCGGAACACGGACATCATGTTCACCGTGGGGGGAGAGAACGGATGGTGCACAGGGTCGGCTACGCGCCGGGGGTCTACGACCTGTTCCACGTAGGGCACCTGAACATCCTGCGGCATGCCCGCAGCCAGTGCGACTACCTCGTGGCTGGGGTTGTCTCGGACGAGATGGCCGCGCTCGCCAAGGGCCACAGGCCGGTGATCCCGCTACCGGAGCGGCTGGAGATCATCCGCAGTGTGCGCTATGTGGACGCGGCATTCGTCGAGACCGTTCCCGACAAGGTCGAGACGTGGCAGCAGGTCAGGTTCGACGTCATTTTCAAGGGGGACGACTGGCGGGGCACGGAAAAGGGGGAACGGCTCGAGCGCGACTTCGCCGAGGTCGGTGTGGAAGTGGTCTACTTCCCGTACACCGTGCACACGTCCAGCACCCAGCTGCGCCGGGCGCTGGACACCCTCGTCAGCCCTCAGCCCGGAGCGCTTTCAGCTCCCTGAACCACTTGACGAGGAACGCCACGAGGAACAGCGCGTGCACGACGGCGAGTGCGGCATAGCCGATACGGAACGCGGTCTCGTCGCCGTACAGCAGGAACACCAGGCAGAACACCCCGTAGTCGGCGGGGAGCAGTGCCACGGCCCGCACCCGGGACACCGGAGCCGGGGCCGTGGCACGGCCGGCCGGCACGGGGCGGGCGGCCGCCTTGCCGAGCTGCTCGCGCAGCAGCCCGGCGCAGAAGGTGAGCACCGCGACGAACAGGAAACCCAGCGGCAGCAACAGCCAGCCCTCGCCGGGCAGCTGCGCAAACCGGTGGAACGAGATCAGTACGGCGGTGTGTACGAGGATCAGCTTGGCGCAGTCCACGACATGGTCCAGCCACTCTCCATCCGGGCCGCCGCGTCCGGTCAGCCGGGCGAGCTGCCCGTCGGCCGAGTCGAAGGCGAAGCCGACGGCCAGCCCCGCGTACACGGCGAAGGCGAGCCCCCAGGAGGGCCGGACCAGCGCCACCAAAGCAACTGCGGTGAAAGTGAAGAACGCACTGACCAAGGTGACTTGATTGGGTGTGAGCCCGATCCGGTAGGCGCCCGCCGCAAGCACACGCCCGGCCGGGCGGTTGACATACCGCGAGTAGAGCGACACACCTTTTGCGGTCTTCTGCGCGCCGCGCAATTCGCGCAGCACCGTGCCCGTGGATCCCATCCGCCCCCCAACGTCCAGCCGTTCCCGCAGCGCCGGCGGAACACCGAAAGCGCTGCGGTCGGAGCCGCATCATGGCACGGAGAACCTCTGTCAGGTGAGCACTCCCCCGGCCCCGGCCCAGCAGACTGTCGGCTCAGGCGGGCGCGGACCTGCATTCCGGGTGGCCCCATCCGTGCGGATTCTTCGCGATCATGTCCTTCGCCGCGTACGGCTTTCCGCAGTGGCAACGCCCGGCGAACTTGGCCCGGATGGTACCTCCGGTGCGCGCGGGGCGCGCCGCGCCCGCCGTCTTCCTCTTCGCCGCCGCGCCGCCGCTTCGGCTCTCGGACGCCCTCGCGGGTGCAGGCGTCGGCGGCGGGGAGCCGTGCGCCGTACCGGCCGCCTGCTGCGTCACGGCGGCCTCGCTGGCCGCTTGGTCGGCAAGGGCGTTGAGCGGATCCCCGTCCACCTGATGGGCCGGCACATAGACGAAGCGGACGGTCCGGCTGCTCAGCAGATCGTCGATGCGGACCACCAGCTCCTGGTTGGCCACGGGCTTGCCGGCCGAGGTCCTCCAGCCGTTGCGCTTCCACCCCGGCAGCCACTTCGTCACCGCGTTCATCGCGTACTGCGAATCCATCCTGACCTCGGTCTCCACGGCCGGATCCGTGGCCTCCAGCAGCGACTGGAGTGCGGTGAGCTCGGCGACGTTGTTGGTCGCGGTGCCCAGCGGCCCCGCCTCCCAACGCTGCGGAGTCCCCTGCGCATCGGCCACGACCCATGCCCAGGCCGCAGGCCCTGGATTCCCCTTCGATGCCCCGTCACACGCGGCGATGATGCGCTCGTTCATACCCCTGATCATGCCAGCGCCGATCCGGTCCACGGCTCCACGGGCGGCCGATAACACAGCGTAACGGTTCGGAATGCGGTGACAGCCGGACGCTGGTTCTCTGAATGAGCCCGCTCTTCCCTACCGTCCTAGGAGTGACGATGAGCGTTGCAGGCGAAACCAGTGGCCGCGCCCAGGAGATGCGCGACAAGGCCCGGCATCTGACCGAGGCCGCGGAGCGCGCGACCGACCCGGAGCAGCGTCAGCGGCTCCAGGAGAAGGCGCGGAAGCTGCAGGAGCAGAGCGAGCAGCTCGGCAACCTGGGCTCCGGCGACACGCGCCGGCCCAAGTAAGCAGCCGCACCACGTGAACGGTCGGTGGTCTGCCGCTCTTCCGTGAGTGAGTGGCAGACCACCGGCCTCGCTTCCGTTCGGCCACGACTCAGACCCCGACACGTACCGTGGCTGCGCTTGGCTTCACGTACCTCCGGGCAGCACGGGGTGGAGCGTACCGCCAGAACCAGCAGGGCGACGGGGATGATCCAGTTGAGCCGGTCCGTCCCGGACGTCATGGGGGCCGCGATCCGCACACCTCTTCCTGGGCGCCCCGACCAGGGAGAACGCCCGCACCCGGCGGTCCGGTGCGGGCGTCCATCGACCCGCTCGACGGCAGCTCCATCCTTCACCGTCGCCTCGGGAACCGACGAAGTCGACCTGCTGCCCTGCCAGTACGACGCGATCCGCTGGTAGGACACCAGAGGGCGGCACCGGAACTCGGTGCCGTGAAGGTACGCCACCGGCCTTACGAACGGGAACAGTTGACTGTTCGTCATCCCTGCCGACAATCTGGGACCGGGTCCGGTCGCCCGGGTCCGCGAATCTGTACACGCGCCGCTGGGCCTGCACATGCGGGCGAGGTGCTGTACGCGAAGCGCAACCGCTCCACTCCCGACAGCGCCGCCGGTCACCCGAGTGCTCCGCGCGTTCGAGCAGGCCCTGAGCGCTCATCTCGCCGTGGAGGACGCCGGCGCTCGCGCGGGCCACCCGTAAGGTTCCGGCAGAGCGGTTCGCGACAGTCCGCCGGCTCGCTGCCGCATGGCGGACAGCAGCCCGTCCCCTGTTCTGAACCGGGCAGCGAGGTCCACGGGGCAGTAGAGGCCGCGCGGTCTCCTCACGGCTCGGTGTGCTCGGTGACCGCGCGGACCTGCGGTGTTCCGAACACCTGGTGTCCGCCGCTGGCCAGCATGCGTACCTCACCGAGCTCGCTGACCTCCGCGCGGACGATTCCCGTCTCGTCCTCGTAGATGGGGTAGCCGCCGGCCCCCTCTTTCGCGGTGCGCCGAACGATCACGGTGTCGTCCTCGACGGCGGACGCCTGAAATACCAGCTCATAACATTCCGGGTAATCCATGGGTGGCTCCGGACCAGAATCGGCGGCTGCGAGTGTCCTGCCTGCGTCTTCCATTGTCGCCCACAGCAGCGCGACGTGCCTCAGGGCGGTTCCGTCGCGGTCGAGGAGTCGGCCTGCCGCGCATCTGGAGCGCCTCGCCGCCGTTGAGGGGTGCCTGGGAAGGGGCAGCTGCACCGGCGGCCGGCACCGCGGCCGACGGCTGCGCGTGGGTCCACACCGCACCCGTCACCATGACGGTCGGCCGGGCGCACGGTCCAGGACGCCTGGGCAGCCGTCCCGTAGGTGTCCGGTTCTACCGACGCTCGAGCGAGCCCCGGACGAATGCGGCCTGGCCGACATGCTGCAGGTCGTCCGCGATGACGCTGATCAGCCGGACGCCGAGGGTGACCGGTGGCGACCAGGCCTCATCGACGACGCGGTCCAGGGACCTGGCGTCCAGTCCACGGATGAAGTCGACGCTCCGCTCGTGGACCGCGTCGTGGTAGCCGAGCAGCAGTTCGGGCGAGCCCACCTGCACCAACGCCACCTGTTCACTGCTGTGCCCGTACCCGGTGGCTCCCTTCTCGAAAGGCAGGTCGAATCGGGCGGCCCAGTCCTGGGAGAACCAGACCTGCTCCACATCGAACGCGTCCGAGACATGGTCGTCCTGAATCCGGGTGAGGTGCCACACCAGCCATGCGATCGAGTTGGCGCCCTCGTCGAGCCGCACGTGCAGGTCGTCGACGGCAAGACCCTCGACCGCCGAGTGCACCGATTCCTGGACTCGTGTGAACGCATCCGCCAAAAGGTCCGCGCTTTTCATGCGACCACCATCGCCGCTCCCGCACCCGGGCCCTGTCATCGACACGCGTCGATGAGCACCGCCGGTCCGGCGCCGGTCGTGCCGTCAGTGCCGTCCGCACCGGCGCCGCCGACGCCGGGTCGTGCACGCGCCTCCCCAGCGTGAAGCCGCGCCCAGGAAGCCGATTCCCATCCCCAGCATCCAGGAGTCCTTGGCCAGCGGGATGCCGTTCTGCGTAGGTCGCAGACTGCCGGGCTCCCGCATTCCGGGGATCCGGAGGTACAGGCCGACCAGCCCGCCGGAGAACCCGGTCAGGGCAAGCCCGGCCAGTGGGGTCGGAACGAAGGGAGCCAGCAGTGTTCCGCCGACCGCGATCTCCGACCAGGCGAGCAGCCGGGTGAAGCGCTGTGCGTCCAACTTCTTCAGGAATGGATAGGCCAAGCAGGCCGTGCCGTGCACGCCCACGGCCGTCTCCTCGTCCGCTTTCAGTTTGCTCAACCCTGAGTTCAGGATGAACGCGCCAGTGGCAAGGCGCGGGGCCACATCGCGTGTTTCAACTTTCATGATCATGGAAGTCTCCGTCGATCAGCTACTCGGCCCCTCGTCGACCTTAGCCAGAAGGCGGCAAAGGCGCCTCGAGGAGAGGTCCCCCCGGTGCTGGATCACGCGTGCCGCCTCTGCCCGGGCGCCCACCAGTGTCGCTTCGGCCGCGTGCCGCGCGTTCCGCCGTTCGCAGGAAAGCGGATCCCCCGGGGGGAACGACGTGTCCGCCGTGGCGAGTCGTTCGAGTGCGGGGGCTCCGCCGACCAGTGGGTGCGTCATTCAGGTCGTCACGTGAGCCGGGGCGCCTGCGCAGCGGGACCGACCGGCGAGCCGGCCCACCGGTGCGCAGGCGCGATCGACGCGTGCGGTCAGCCCGCTTTCTTGACGAACTCGGTGGTGTAGGTCTTGTCGAGGTCGACCTTGGCGTTCTTCAGGTTCGGATTGAAGGACTTGAGCACGCGCTCGACGGTGGCGGGGCCGTCCGCGGGCATGACGCCGTCCGTGGTGAACATGGGCAGCGTGCTCTTGATGGCCTGCGCGTACAGAGCCGTGCCGCCGCCCTGCGCGTAGTCGGCGGGCATCTTGGCCGCGATTTCGTCGGCGCTGTGCGTAGACATCCACTTCAGCGTCTTGACGAAGGCGTTGGCCAGCTTCTGGACGGTTTCCTTGTGGCTGTTCACCCACGCGGTCTGCATGTAGAGGCTGGAGGAGGGGTAGAGCCCGCCGAGCGCCTGCTTGGACCCTTCCGGGGTGCGCATGTCGATGAGAATCTTGCCGAGCTTCTTGTCCAGGATGGTGGCGACGGTCGGGTCGGTGGTCATACCGCCCTGGATGGAGCCTTGCTGGAGGGCGGAGATGAAGGTCTGCCCCGCTCCCACTGCGACGGGTGTGAACTGACTGGTCTGTACACCGCTGTTGACGGCGAGGTACTTCGTCAGGAAGTCGGTCGAGGAGCCGATGCCCGTCACTCCGAGCTTCTTGTCCTTGAAGTCCTTTGCCGACGTGATGTCGCCCGCCGCCTGGTTGGAGACGATCTCGACTTCGCCGGGAGCCTGTGAGAACTGGACGACCGACTCGACCTGCTTGCCCTTCACCTGAAGGTCGAGGGTGTGGTCGTAGAAGCCGACGGTGCCCTGCACATCACCGGAGACCAGGGCCGTCTCGGCCTGGACGCCCGCGGGCTCGGTCAGAAGCTGGACCGAGACCCCTTCGTCCTTGAAGTAGCCCAGGCGCTCGGTGAGCATCGCGGGCAGGTAGATGACCTTGTCGAGGCCTCCCACCATGATCTTGACCTTGACGTTCTTGTCGCCAGACGCGGAAGTGGAGTCTCCGCCACATGCGGTCAGAGTGGTCAGGGCGAGTGCGCCTGCGACGGCGGCGGCCGAGATCCGGGTGTATCTACGCATCAGTTTCACGTCCTTGTGAAGAAATTAACGGGATGGCGGGCGGTGTCAGCGTGCGGTGTCGGCGTCAGCGGGTTTCCAGCGGAAGAGCCGCTTCTCGAGGAAGGTCAGCAACCCTTCGGCCAGCAGCGCGACGATCGCCAGGATGACCATGGCGGCATAGACACCGGCGGCGTTGAAGGTGCCCTGGGAAGCGGCGACCAGCAGCCCGAGACCCTTGGTGGCGCCGATGTACTCGCCGACGATGGCGCCGATGAGCGCGAAGCCGAAGCTCACGTGCAGGCTGGTGAAGATCCATGACGTGGCCGACGGGATGACCACCTGGAAGGTGACCTGACGGTTGCTGGCCCCCAGGATGCGGGAATTGGCGACGAGGTTGCGGTCCACCTCCCTGGCGCCCTGGAAGGCGTTGAAGAAGACAGGGAAGAACACGAGGACAACCGCGGAGGCCACCTTCGAGGCGGGGCCGAGGCCGAACCAGATCAGAAAGATCGGGGCGAGCACGATGCGCGGCAGGGCGTTGAGCACCTTGATGTATGGGCCAAGGACATCGGCGGCGAAGCGGATCCGGCCCAGCGCGATACCTAGCAGCACACCTGCGATCACACCGATGACCCAGCCGAGCAGCGCTTCGTAGAGCGTGTACCAGATCTGCTCCCACAAGGAGCCCTGGGCGGTGCCGTCGACGACCCAGGTGCGGATCTGGTCCCAGATCTTCGACGGCATGGAGAAGTTGAACGGGTCAATGACCGCGGTCCGGGCCAGCCACTCCCACAACCCGATGACGGCGAAGAGCAGTACGATCCGGCTCCCGAGCACCAGGAACCTTCGGTTGCGGCTGGCCCGCGCTCTGGCCTGGGTCCGCTCGGTCTTGGTCACGGCGGCACTCGCGGTGATGGAATCAGGCGACATGGAGAGCACCCCTCTCGCGGGTGATGCGAACCTCTTCGCCGAGCGAGGACCAGATCTCCCGGTAGATCTCGAGGAACCGGGGCTCCAGACGCACCTGTTCGACCTTGCGCGGGCGGGGCAGGTCGATCTCGAAGACCTCCTTGACGGTGGCCGGTCCCGCGGTCATGACCACGACTTTGTCGGCCAGCGCTATCGACTCCTCCAGGTCATGGGTGACGAAGACGACGGAGGCGCCGGTCCCGGCCCACAACTCCAGCAGTTCGTCCGACATCAGGGCCCGGGTCTGCACATCAAGTGCGGAGAAGGGCTCGTCCATGAGCAGGATCTCGGGGTCGTTGACGAAGGTGGCCGCGAGCGCGACGCGCTTGCGCTGTCCCCCGGACAACTGGTGGGGATAGCGGTCCTCGAAGGAGGACAGGCCGACCCGGGCGAGCCACTCCCGGGCCCGTTCCTTCGCTTCGGGCTTCGGCACACCCCGGAAGCGGGGACCTGCCATCACGTTGGAGAGCACGGTGCGCCAGGGGAAGACCGCATCCTGCTGGAAGACGAAGCCGACCTTGTCGCCGATGCCGCGCACCGGTTCACCGGCCACCAGCACCTCGCCCTCGGTGGGCTCCTCCAGGCCGCTGACCAGGGTCAGCGTGGTCGATTTGCCGCAGCCGGTAGGTCCCACCACGGCAACGAACTCACCGCGTCCGATCGTGAGGTCCAGATCCCGTACGGCGGTGTGGAGCGCCCCCGACGGAGTCCGGAACGCTTTGCTCGCCCCCCGCAGCTCGATGGCGGGGCTCGTTTTGCTGTTCATGGGGCGGGACGCTAGGCGCGCCCCGGGCACGGCGGCACCCTTGCGCTCACAACTCCGGCTTCTGCCCATAACCCGCGGTTCTGCTCGTTCTGCTCACGCTCGCAGAACGAAAGCGCTACGAGGACTGGTCAGAGGCGGCAGCGAGGTTTACGTTGCGTTCACACAAGACAAAACGGAGCTTCGGGTTCCGAGCTGGCGGAAGGGCAGAGGACGAACGCATGCGGATTCACTGGCCCCGCCGTGTCTTCGCGCAGGTCCTGCTCACACAGGTGGCCATCACGACCGGGGTGGTCATGCTCGTCACCGGGCTCTTCCTTGCCCCGCTCAGCCACCAGCTGGACGACCAGGCGATGCATCAGGCCCTGTCCATCGCCCAGACCACTGCCGCCGAACCCGGGCTGGCGCACCACCTGACGAGCACCGAGCCCAGCCCCAGCGGCCCGGTACAGGCCGAGGCGGAGCAGATCCGGCACGCCACCGATGCGCTCTACATCGTGGTCATGGACACCCGCGGGGTCCGCTGGTCGCACACCGACACCCGACAGATCGGCAAGCACGTCTCCACCGATCCCAGCACGGCCCTGGCCGGCCGGGAAATCATGCAGATCGACAACGGAACCCTGGGCCGCTCCGCGCGCGCGAAGGTCCCCCTCCGCGACAGCCGCGGGACCATCGTCGGTGCCGTCTCGGTGGGCATGGCCTACGACAGCGTCCGCGAGCGGCTCCTCGGAACCATTCCCGGGCTTCTGCTCTACGCGGGGGCTGCGCTTGCCGCAGGTGTGCTTGCCGCCCTGGCCGTCTCGCGACGCATGCAGCGCGGCACGCACGGACTGGCCTTCGCCGACATCTCGGCGCTGCTGGACGAGCGCGAGGCCATGCTGCACAGCATCCGCGAAGCAGTTCTCGCCCTCGATGCCCGGGGCCGGATCCGTCTGCTGAACGACGAGGCGCAGCGTCTGCTGGAGCTGACCCAGGACGCCGTCGGACGTGCGCTGGGCGAGGTACTGCCCCCAGGACGTGCGGCAGAGGTGCTGGCCGGGCAGGTCGACGGCGCGGACCTGCTCACCGTCTGCAGGGGACGCGTGCTGATCGCCAACCGCATGCCGACCGGTGACGGCGGGGCTGTGGTCACCCTGCGCGACCGCACCGAGCTGGAGCTGCTCGGCCGCGAACTGGACTCCACGCACGGCCTTCTCGATGCGCTCCGCGCCCAGGACCACGAGCATGCCAACCGGCTCCACACCCTGCTCGGGCTGCTGGAACTCGGGAGGCACGACGCGGCGATGGAGTTCGTCACGGAGGTGGCCGATGGTCAGCGGGCGTCGGCGGAGCAGGTCGCGGAACGCGTCAATGACCCCCTGCTGTCCGCTCTGCTGGTGGGCAAGTCGGCCATCGCGGCAGAGCGGGGCGCATCGTTGCGCATCTCCCCCGGCACCCTGCTTCCCGACGTGGTGGTGGACCCGCGCGATCTGGTGACCGTCCTGGGCAACCTGATCGACAACGCACTGGACGTCGCTTCCGTCATCGAAGTCGAGCTCTTCGCGGAGGGCACCACAGCGGTCCTGCGGGTCAGCGACAACGGCCCTGGCGTAGCGCCCGATCTGCGCGAACAGATTTTCACCGAGGGCTGGTCCACCAAGGAGTCCCCCGCACATCGGGGCCGTGGGCTCGGCCTGGCACTGGTACGCCGTCTCGCGGAGCGTTACGGCGGCGTGGCCCGCGTCAGTGCCAGGGCCGGCGGTGGCTCGGTCTTCACCGTCGTCCTGCCCGAGACACTCGCTGTCCGGCAGCTGACCGAAGTGGGAGAGTTTCAATGATCGACGTCCTCGTGGTGGACGACGACTTCCGTGTGGCCGAGATCAACTCGGCGTACGTGGCCAAGGTACCCGGCTTCCGTGTCGTCTCTCGCGCGCACACCGCCGCGCAGGCACTGTCCGTGCTGGAGCGCGAACATGTCGACCTCATACTGCTCGATCACTATCTTCCGGACGAGACGGGACTGACGCTCGTACGGCGACTTCGCCAACGCGGGCACACGGCAGACGTGATCATGGTGACGGCCGCTCGGGATGTCGCGACTGTGCAGACCGCCATGCGCTACGGCGCCCTGCAGTACCTGGTCAAGCCCTTCAGCTTCGGCGGTCTGAAGTCCAAGCTGGAGAGTTACGCCGCCCTGCGCCGCACTCTCGCAGGCGTGGGCAGCGGCCGGGGCGAGGCCGGGCAGGAGCAGGTCGACCAGATCTTCGGGGCGCTTCGCACTCCGCAGGCCGCTGCCGCAGCCGGCCTGCCCAAGGGGCACTCCGCGCCCACCGCCGACGTCATCCGCCACGTCCTGTCGGCAGCCGACGAACCGCTGTCGGCACACGAGGTCGCTGTCCGCGCCGGCTTGAGCCGCTCCACGGCCCAGCGATACCTCAAGTATCTGGAGAGTGCGGGTCGCATCAGACTCAGTCTCAAGTACGGCGACACCGGCCGACCGGAACACCGCTACGCGTGGGCCAGGGCAAGCTGAGGAACGTACGGAGCTGAGGCATATGGCGCCATCAGCGGCTCTCGGATCGGTTGCGGTGCCGACGGAGATCACGCCGGACGGACCGACGGCCGCTACCGGTCAGCGGGGGCGCTACCGGAACCCAGTGCCCCTCCCTGCAGGCTTTGCTCCGTCGCGACGGGGCAAAGCCTGCAGGGAGGGGCACTGGGGCGTGTTTCGAGCCCACCGGTCACACGGGCAGGCGCGGCACGCTGTCGACCAGGCGACGTGTGTACGGGTGCGCGGGAGCACCCAGCACCTGTCCGGTTTCACCTTGTTCAACAATGCGGCCGCTCTCCAGCACGGCGGTGCGTTCGCACAGCGAGGCCACTACCGACAGGTCGTGGGAGACCATGACGAGAGTCAGGCCCTGCTCCTGCTTCAACTCGTTCAGCAGGTCGACGACTTTGACCCGGGTCGTGACGTCGAGTGCGCTGACGGGTTCGTCGGCGAGCAGCACCCGCGGGTCGCACACGGTCGCGCGCGCAATCGCAATGCGCTGGCGCTGGCCGCCGGAGAACTCGTGCGGATAGCGCTCGGCGGCGTCGGCCGGGAGTCCGACCCGTTCCAGGGCTTGGGCCACCTTGGGCGCGGCCGTGCTCCGGCTGTCGATACCGAGGGAACGCAGCGGTTCGGACACGATGCTGCCGACGCGCCGACGCGGGTCCAGCGACGAGTACGGATCCTGGAAGACACACTGCACACTGCGCCGGAAACGCCGCATCTGCTCACGGTCGCGCGGTTTCAGCTCGTCGCCGTCGAACCGGACAGTGCCGGAGGTCGCCCGGGCGAGCCCGAGCAGCAGCCGCAGCAGAGTGGTCTTGCCCGCTCCCGATTCACCGACGAGGGCAAGGCTGCGCCCGGTCTCGACGGTGAAGGAGATGTCCTCGACGACGGACGCGGTGTGTCCCCGGTAGGCGAAGGAGGCTCCGTTCAGCTCCAGTACAGGCGTCATCACGCGTTCCTCAGGTCAAGAGCCGATTCCAGCTGCCGCGCGCTCGCCACCAGCGCCTTGGTGTACTCCTCACGCGGCTCCCGCACGATCGTGCGGACATCGCCCTCCTCCACGGCGCGGCCGTCCTTCATCACCACGACGCGATCGGTGACCTTGGAGACGACTGCGAGGTCGTGGCTGACGAAGAGAACGGCCATGTCCCGTTCCCGTACGAGGGTGTCGAGCAGGTCGAGCATGTCGGACTGCACGGTGACGTCGAGCGCGGTCGTCGGTTCGTCCGCGATGAGCAGCTTCGGGTCGCATGCCAGTGCCATGGCGAGCGCGACGCGCTGCCGCTGCCCGCCGGAGATTTCGTGCGGGAAGGCGCGGGCGATGCGGTCGGGCGCGGGCAGCCGCACCTGCTCCAGCGCGTCCACGACGGCCCGCTTCAGCTCGGCGCCCCTCAGCCCTCGCCTTCTGCCCAGCGGTTCGGCGATCTGCCTGCCGACACGCATCAGCGGATCGAGTGCGGTGAGCGGCTCCTGGAAGACGATGGCGGCGTCCCGGCCGCGTACGCCGGTGAGCTGCTTCTCGCTCGCGCCCACGATCTGGGTGCCGGCGAGTTCGACCCCGCCGGTGGCCGTCATGCCGTCGGGCAGCAGGCCGAGCACGGCGAGGGTGGTCAGCGACTTCCCGGAGCCCGACTCTCCGATGAGGCCGAGTCGTTCGCCGGGTGCGATGGTCAGCGAGAGGCCGTCGACGAGCGTGCGCCCGTCTGCCGTACGGATCCCGAGGTCGCGCACGTCGAGGATGTTCATGCGCGCCTCCGTCGGGCCGCCGGGTCGAGGGTGTCGCGCAGTCCGTCGGCGATGAGGTTCACGCCGACGACGAGCAGGACGAGCAGGATGCCGGGGGCGAGCGCGCCGGCCGGGGCCGTGGTGAAAGTGGCCTGCGCCTCCTGGAGCATGCGGCCCCACGAGGCGTTGGGCGGCGGCGCCCCCAGACCCAGGTAGGACAAGCCGGCCTCGGCCAGCACCGCGAGCCCGAACTGAAGAGCCAGGTTCACTACGAGCGTCGGCCAGATGTTGGGCAGCACATGCCCGGCCACGATCCGCGGCCACGAGGTGCCGGACGTGCGCGCGGCCGTGATGTAGTCCTGCGCCACCACCCGCTTGACCAGGATCCGCACGAGCCGTCCCACGACCGCGCTCTGCGCGAGACCGATCGCCAGCACGGCCGACCCCAGTGTGGCCGAGTGGGCGGCGACGATGAGCATCGCCAGCAGCAGCGTCGGGAAGGCGATCAGGATGTCGAGGAACGCGGAGAGCGTGTCGTCCAGCCAGCCCTGGGCGAACGCGGCCAGCACCCCCAGCGTGACGCCGACCGCGGCCGCGATGAGGACCGAGCCCAGGCCCGCCTCGAAGGCGACCCGGGAACCGGTCATCAGCTGGGTGAACAGATCACGGCCGAGCTTGTCGGTGCCCAGCAGATGTCCCGCGCCGGGGCCCGTGAGCCGTCCGCCGGACGTGTCGTCGGCGGCGTACGGAACCCAGAGGGCCGAAACCAGCGCAAGCAGAGCGATCAGGCCGGCCAGTACGCATCCGACGCTCAAGGTGTACGAGCGCTTCGTCGGCTGCTTCATCGGGTACCTCCCGAAAGCCTGCCCCGCAGCCGCGGGTCGATGATCCGCTGCACGAAGTCGGCCGCGAAGCCGATGATCAGCACCGCGAGCGTGGAGACGAACAGCACGCCCTGGATCACCGGATAGTCGTGCTGTGCGATGCCGGTCGCGAGCAGGGAGCCGAGGCCGGGAAGCGCATACACCGACTCCACGACGACCGCGCCCAGCAGTGTGGACGCCAGCTCGATGCCGAGGATCGAGATCACCGGTACCGAGGCGTTGCGCAGCCCGTGCCGCCACATGGCCTGCCCGAACGACGAGCCCAGCGCTCGCGCGGTACGCAGATAGTCGCTGTCCAGTACGTCGAGCGTGGCCGACCTGACGTAGCGGATCAGCGAGGCGCTCATCACGAGTGCGATGGTGATGACGGGCAGGGCGAGTGAGCGGATCGCCTCGGCCGGCTGCGACCAGCCGTCCTGCGGGAAGCCGCCTGCGGGAAGCCAGCCTGCGTTCAGGGCGAACACGGCGATGAGAATCATCCCGAGCCAGAACACCGGCACGGCGATGCCCAGTTGGGAGACTCCACTGAGCAGCGCGCCGAACCAGGTCCCGCGCCGATGCGCAGCCACGAAGCCGACCGGGACGGCGATGAGGACTGCCAGGACGAACGCGGCGAGCGTGAGCGGGATGGTGACGTTCAGCCGCGAGCCGACCTCGGGCGCGACCGGCAGCGAGCTGACGAACGACGTACCGAGGTCACCGCTCGCCAACTGCCCGATCCAGTGGACGAACTGTTCGGGCAGCGGCTTGTCGGAGCCGATGGAGTGCCGCGCCGCCGCTATCTGCTCGGGGCCGGCGCCCACCGAGGTGAGCGCGTTGGCGGGGTCACCCGGCAGCAACCGCAGCAGCACGAACAGGACCACGCTCGCGAGCGCCAGCGACACCAGCAGGAAGGCGAGACGGCGAAGGAGATACCGCGCCATCAGCCCTTCTCGATGTCGTAGGCGAAGAACTGCGAGTTGAGACCGTTGACCGGGTACCCCGAGAGCTTGCTGTTCGCCACGACGATCTGCGGGTACAGGTACAGCCAGTCGCTGGCCGCGTCCTCAGCAGTCCGGCGGTTGACCTTCTTCAGCAGCTCGGTCTGCTCAGCCGTGCCGGAGGCCTGCTCGGCCTGTTCGACCCACTTCGTGACCTGCTTGTTGTCGTAGCCCCAGTAGAAGTCGGGGTTGCCGTACCAGACCAGGTCGCGGTCGTTGACGTGTTCCTGGAGCGTGGCCGTGAAGTCGTGGTTCTTGTAGACCTTCGTGTACCACTCGTCCGGCGTGATCGTGTTGATCTTGACAGTGATGCCGACCTTGGCGAGCTGCGACTTGATGAAGGTCGCCGCGGTCGGGTGCGGGTCGTAGTTCGGGGTGTCGAGGGTGAAGGTGAAGCCGTTCTGGTATCCGGCCTCGGTGAGCAGCTTCTTGGCGCGCGCGGGGTCGTAGCCGTTGACCTTGGTGAGGTCCTCGTACCAGGGGTCGGTGGGCGGAACCATCGAGCCGATGAGCTTGCCGTAGCCGCCCCAGACCGACTCCAGGAGCTTCTTGTCGTCGATGGCGGCCGAGACGGCCTGGCGGACCTTGACGTCCGTGAACGGTTTGGCCTTGTCGTTGAAGGCGAGGAGCAGCTTGGTCGTCGAATCGCCGTCGTTGACCTTGTAGTTCTGGTTGTTCTTGAACTGGTCGAGGGCGTCGGGCGACTGCTCGCTCGTGACGACGTCCACGGCGTTGGTCAGGAGCGCGTTGTTCAGAGCGGTCGCGTCCTTGTAGTAGTGGAAGACGACCTGCTCGTTCTTGGCAGCTTCACCCCAGTAGCCGGCGAACCGGTCGAGGCTGAGAGCGGAGCCGTGGGTCCACTTGTCCAGCTGGTACGGGCCGGTGCCGTCCTCGCTCGTCTTGAGGCCCTCCGCCGCGGAGTTGATGATCCACACGTAGGAGAGGTTGTAGACGAAGGAGATCGACTTCTTCGACAACTGGACCTTCACGGTGCGCGCGTCCGGTGTCTCCAGGGACTTGATGACCTCGAGATTGCTCTTGCGCGCGGACTGCGAGTCCTTGGCGATCACCTTCTCCAGGCTGTACTTGACGTCCTGGCTGGTGAGCTTCTTGCCGCTGTGGAACTTCACGCCGTCGTGGAGGGTGAAGGTGTACGTGAGTCCGTCGTCGCTGACCTTGTAGTCCTGGGCGAGCAGGTTCTCGACCTTGCCGTCGTCGGTGAGCTTGAACAAACCTTCGTACACATTGCCGTTGAGCGCCTCGGTGACGCCCTGGCCGCCGCCCGCGGTGTTGTCGAGATTCTGCGGCTCGTAGAGCGAACCGATGTTGACCGTGGCGTTCTTGTCGTGGCCCCCTCCGGCCGCGCCGCCCCCGTTGGAGCCCCCGCCGCAGGCGGTGAGGGTCAGGGCAAGGGCAGCGGCGGTCGCGCCGCCGTACAGGGAGGTCTTCTTGATGCTCATCAGGAGTATGCGCTTTCGTGCTGCGAGGCGGGAGTGCGAGGAGAGTGATCAGTGCTGCGCGAGGAAGCCGTCGCGGAAGACGGGGCGCTTCTCGCCGGCCTCGACGGGCAGGTGGAAACGGTTCTGCCGCGGCGGCATCGGACAGTTGTACTGGTCGGAGAATCCGCAGGGCGGCACGAAGGCGCGGTTGAAATCGAGAAGGACACGGCCTTCGCCGACGTGGGTGACGAAGAGGAAGCGCCCGGCGCCGTAGGTGGTGTCGCCGTTGGTGGGGTCACCGAAGACGAGCAGCAGGGTGCCGTCGTCGTCGAAGGCGCTCAGCGTGTAGTCCCGGCCGTCCAGGGTGAGCACGATGTCTCCGGGCACGGCGAGGTCGCGGGTGCCGCCGTTGTCCCGGATGTGCTCGAACCCGACCCGCCGGGCACCGGGCACCGGGGTGTACGAGGCCTGCAGCACCCAGGCCGGGTCGTACGGGAAGACATCGGTGTGATCGAAGTTCTGGATCGCGGGCGACTGCGCGTCCCAGAAGCGCAGACCGTGCTCGGGGCGGCCGGTGACGAAGTCGGTGCGCTCGACTGTGGTGACCGTCACCGTCTCCGGCTGTCCGGCACGGGCCGCATCGAGGTCGGGGCGCTCACCGGCGGGGGCCCAGCAGGTCTCGACGAGAGCGAGGTTCCCCGCGGGCGAAGTGACCGAGCGGCGCCGCTCGGCGCGCCATGCCTCCCAGTCCGCGGCGGGGTCGGTCGGCTGGTCCGGGACGGCGTGGGACACGGCTTTACTCATTCACGTAGACGATCGCTGACTGCCACACGTCGAATGTCACACTGCGTGAAGTTCAGCCCAAAGGACCTCCTTTATCTTCCATAAGGCGAGCTAATGTCAAGTGGGACTGCATAGTGAGACCGGGGCGAGAGCCGCAGGTCAGCCCAGCGATCGACAGGCAGGCATCGAATCCGAACCGCTGCCGATGCCACAGTCGGCCCCCGGCCGGCCGAATCGACAGCGCGCACAGACCGAGGGCGACCGGAGCCCCACGCTCGCCGATGCCGAACATGCCGGCCGCCTGCCGCCGTCCCCGCGTCCTTCCGACCAGGTCCCGCCATCCCCCGCGGCACGGCCGGATGCGACCTGGCCCCCGTCCGGCGCTCCTGCCGACGCGAATTGCACCATCACCTGACGCACCATCAAGAACCTTGCTACGGCGCTCCTTGGATGCGGGAGCAGCGTTCGGCGCGTGCGGCTCTCGCGCGGGCCCGGAACGCAGGCAAAGGAGTACGAGCGCAACGGGAGGCAGTCCCGCCAGGGAGACACCCCTTTCGAGGGGCGTCACGCATGCCGCCACCACCGGTTCGCAGCCGGGCGCACATCTCGCACCGCGCGAATCGCCCGCCGGGCCGGTGGACGCATGGCAGCGTTACTCGGCATGCGGCGTGCGGCCTGCCGAGTAACGCTGGTGCTGAGGCTGCTTGTCCCCTCGACCGGCAGCCTGCCAGGAAAGGGGTGGCAGCCATGTTCGCGAGGCTGAGCACCTATCAGGGTTCACCGGTTCCCGCGGAGGGAATCCTGACCGCGAACTGGGAAGCAATTCTCAGGCAGATCCGGGAAGTTTCCGGCTTCCGGGGCATGTACTACCTCGTCGACCGAGCCTCCGGGAAGGCCACGTCCCTGACTCTGTGGGATGACGAGCAGGCCATGCAGGCCAGCGAGGGCCGGGCCACCCGGCTCCGCGAGGAAGTCGCCCACAGGGAAGGCCAGCGGATCGTCTCGGTCGAGCGCTTCGAGGTGGGATTCGGCCACGTGGAGCCATAGCGGTCAGCGGTCCGGATGTCGACGACGCCGCACAATCGCCGGGCCGACGCTCACGGGCGACGGCACATGACAGGTTGCGCGAGCACCCGGATCCGTGCCCTGTCGCGGCCGATTCGGGATCCACTCCTTCTCCGACACATCCGGCGGGCGGCGCTGAGCCATTCGTGTTGTGATCGAAGACGGAGGGGCAACGCTGTCGAGGACGGAGGAAATCATGGCTGCCAAGCTGCGAGCGCGAGACATCATGTCCAGTGGCGTGCAGTGCGTCGGTGCGCACCAGTCGCTGCTCGATGTGGCGACAATGATGCGCGATCTCAACGTCGGCTGCCTGCCCATCTGCGGCGACAACAACAGGCTCACCGGCTTGATCACCGACCGCGACATCGTCATCACGTGCTGCGCCGAGGGAGTCGACCCAGCGACCGTGCAGGCCGGGTCTCTCAGCGCCAAGGTCCACTGGATCGATGCCGAAGCGGATGCCTCCGAGGTCCTGACGACCATGGAGGAACATCAGATCAAGCGGCTGCCGGTGATCGATGTCCAAGGCGGCCACCGCCTGGTCGGCATGATCACGGAGGCCAATCTCGCGAAGAACCTGAGCGACGAACAGATCGCCGAGTTCGCGAGCCGCGTGTACGCGACCGCGTAGACCGACCGGCACCTGGGGGGGTGGGAGTAGGAGCGGGGCTGGGTGCGTGCAGCTGCACGGCGGAGGATTGAGCCATGGCGGAGCCATGGTGATGGACGACGACGCGGCAGATGCGCGTGCCCAGCCCGCGACGCCGCCCCCATGTGCCGGGTCGGTCTTGGACGTCCGGTCAGTAGGACTGTCCGAAGGTGGCGTCGGCCAGCACGGAGCCGTCAGCGGCGAGCAGGCGGACGCTGGTGACCGGCGCCGTGCCGGCGGGGTAGGGCGCGCCCCAGGCGCCGTAGCCCTCCTTGCTGAGGGCGAAGGAACCGACCTGGAAGGTGGAGCCGTCGGCCCGTTGCAGCTCGCACCGGACAGTGCCGGAGTGCCCCCCGGCTTCCACCGCCATGTACAGCCAGGGCGACGCTCCGGTGTAGAGGAATACCCGCCCGCGCGACTCGCCCCCGTGGGCGAGTCGGGCGGTGAGCAGTTGATGCTGCACCGGAGAGACGATCGGCGCGACCGGGGCCGGACGTCCGACGGATGCGCCGAGCACCCAACCACCACCACCCAGGGCAAGGCCCGCCGCGACTGCCGCCGCAGCGAGGGCGAAGCGCCGCCACGGTACGCGCCGGAACGGCTGTCGCCCGGAGGGCAGTCCCAGCCGGTCGATCACCCTGCCCTCGAAGCCGACCGGCGGTTCGATTCCCGGAACCAGATCCAGCAGTGCGTCCGCCGTGGCCACCAGTTCGTGGACGTATTCGCGGCAGGCGGCACAGTGCTCCAGGTGGTCTATCGCCCCGGCCCGCTCCTTGGCGGGCAGCACGCCGAGCGCCAGCTCCGCACCGATCTCCCGGAGCTGCTCACAGCTGAATCCACGGGTCTCAGTCATCATGGTCCGCCTGCCTGGTCGCGAAGGACGCGCGGAGCTTGCCCATGGCTGACCTGATCCGGGTCTTGGCGGTACCGAGCGGGATCTTCTCGAAATCGGCGACCTGCTGAGCCGTCATCCCGTAGATGCCGGCCATCACCAGCGCACGTGCCTGATCGCGCGGCAGCGCGGCAACCGCTCGACGCAGTTCCGCTGCGGCTTCGGCGGAGAGCGCCTGCTGCTCCGGCGTGCTGGTGACAGTCTCCATCATGTTCTCCAGGTCCGTGGGGTCGACTGGAGCGGCCTTGCGGGCACGTACGGCGTCGATCGCAAGGTTATGTGCGATGGCCGCCAGCCAGGTGGGCACCGATCCCCGGCGCGGGTCGTAGACCTGAGCGTGCCGGCAGGCGCGCTCAAAGGTCTGCTGAGCGATGTCCTCGGCGAGCTGGACGTCTCCGACCACAGCGACGGCCACGCCGAAAACTCGGCGCTGGAACCGCCGAACGAAGGCCACGGCGATCTCGGGATCGCCGGTCATGAGGGCGGCCAGCAGCGCTTCGTCGGGCACCCGCTCCAGGGAAATGCCAATCCTGCGCATACTCCTTACGTAACACGAGCCCCCAGGGATTACCTCCGCCCGGCAGCCCTCGGCGCTGCCGAAGAGCCGGGACGGAACCCGCGTCGCGGCCCAGGTACCGAGGCCTCCTGGCGCGAACGTGCCACTCGACCCACCCGGACCCGGACCGGGCTGATCATGAACCCTTGGCCCGGCAGCACCGTAGGTAACAAAGGCACGCTCTTACGAACGACAGCGGCCGACCGGTCCCAGGACCGGAAGGCTTGGACGGCAACGGAAGCACCCCGGCGTGGCCGGGTCCGCAGCCCCTGCCAGAAGCACGGCGGCGTCGGCCGCCTCGGACCCCTGGAGTCGTGATGACGTCTCGCACGACCCACCTCGCACTGCGCGGGACCGCAGCGTTCTGCGCCCTGGCCAACGCGGTGATCCATCTCTCGCTGGTCCCTTCCCACCTCACGGAGATGCCCTACATCGGCATCCTGTTCCTGGTCGGCAGCGTGGTGATGCTCAGCGTCGCCGCAGGGCTTGTCCTTCAGAGGCAACCGCTCGGCGTCTGGCTGATCGGGGCAGCTACCAGCATCGTCACGGTCATCGGATTCCTGCTGTCTCGCACCGTCGGATTGCCGGACTATCGCGAAGCCGGCTGGGAGCCTCCGTACGGCGTCCTGTCCCTGGTGGTGGAAGGCATCTTCGTTCTCACCTTTCTGGCCTGGCTCAAGGAGGGCGGCGCCGAGCGGGTTGCGGATCTGCGGCCCCGAGGTGCTCCCCACATGAAGGCTCCGTCGGCGCGGTTGCCGTAAACGGGGATATAGCCCCGCTTCACCTTCGTCGCCTTCGCGGACTCCGCTCGCGCACGTGCAGATGTGCATATTTCTTCCCCTTTGCGAAGTTGTTACCTGTGCGGGTGGTGCACCCCTGAACGCGGTCGTAGCGTCGATACCGGAACAACCGTTGAGAAGAGGCCGGCAGCGCCGTCCGGCGTCTGCTCCGAAGGCGCGGATCGCGCCCCCGGGCGGACCAGGCGGTACAGGTAGACCAGATGGGCTCGGAGAGAGACGGCTGGGAGCGCACATGCAGAGACACAAGCTCAAGGCAGCGGTATTGATCTGTGCCGCGGCATCGCTCGCAACAGCGGTCGCACCGGCATCCGCTTCCACAGGGACACAGTCACCCGCCGACGTGGTGATCGTCGACTGCTTCTCGCATCCTCAAGTACGCCCGAACGAGTTCCTGATCGCCTGCGGGGATGGCAACAGCATCCTCACCGCACTCCGGTGGTCGGATTGGAAACCGAATTTCGCCGCGGGCCGCGGGCTCAACGTAGTGAACGACTGCCAGCCGTTCTGTGCCGCCGGCACGTTCCACCCCTACCCCGTGACCGTCAGGCTCGACCGCTCGGAGCCGCTGAACAAGAATCCTCACCAACGGCACTACACCCAGCTCCGCCTCGTCTTCACCGACAGCAGGCCCTCGGAGATGCCCAGAGTCGTGACATACCGGCTCTGGTCCTGACGCCCCATCCCCTGACCGGCCATCTGCCATGGCGCCTCTCGGACACGCCCCGAGGGGCGCCTTCCCGTTGCATCGGCGTGCCCCCTCCCCGGAGCCAACAGCCCGTCCGGGCACCGAGGCCTTCGTCCGGCGGAGAGACCCCGCCGAGCGGTGATCAAGCGGCCACTGGCATGAGCCGCGACTTTTCGCTCGGCCTGCCGTCAGTCAGAAGCCGGGGGCGCTGTCGTCGCGGCAGGTGACGCCAGGCCGCGTGTTCACTGACCACATGTGCGTGCACCGCGGACACTGGAGGTGAACGACCGGCCCCTTGGTGGATATCAAATAGCGCCAGTGATCAGCGCAGTTACGGCGGTCGGCGCAGGTCCCGCAATGGCGGGCGTCGTCGCAGACGGGGCAGGCCATCCAAGCGCGGCGGGAGGCGTCCGCCTGTGGGTCAATGGGCAGCTTCACGGCCCGGCTCCCGTCCTGGCAGGACACCGGCCGCCACCAGCAGGTCGTAGGTGCGCTGCTGCTCGGCGTCCAGGCCCGAGTAGAGGCGTGTGTACGCCTCATCCTCGCCTTGGAGAACGCTGACCGGGTCCCAGTCGGGCCCGAGTGCGGCCACGACCTCGGCCCGTCGCCGGGCTTCATCGAAGGTCAGATCGATCGTGAAGGGTATGAGATCGGTGGGATCTTCCTTGTTCATGGCGAAACTTCCGATGTGCTGGTGGAATCCCACATGTACCAGGCGACCACAGCAACGGGGAAGGGTGACCTAAGTTGCCCTGGGGCGACGCGGCGCCCGGCCCATCGGCAAGGAATCCTCGGATCGGCTGACAGGGGTGGGGCGTTGCCGGCACCAGAGCCCCGACGGCAGACACGGTCCGGGCACGGCACTGTGACGTACTTCATGGCCTGCCTCACGGAATGGGCCGCACCCCGGCCCTGGAGAGGCGGGCCCGACGGGCCGGGTCCGCGGGGCCGCTGTCGCGTTGCGGCCCGGCGGTCAAGGCCCTCGACACAGCGCCTGGCCGCGCACCGAGTGCGGAGCCCGGGGCGCCTGCCCCACCTGCCGACACCCCTCCCCGAGGCGGCCCTGCGGACTACGCCACCAGGCATGGCCCTGCGAGGGCGTGTTTCGAAAGTCCCGGCTGCCAGGCGACGCCCGGCCCGCCTTATGGGCGGACGACGCTACTCGCGAAACACGCCCTCGCCCCTCCCGGCACTAGACTTTCACGGCCGGATTCCCGCCGGGGCAGGACATCGAAGCCCACTCAATTGGTGCGGCACATACCAACGCCACCATGAGCAAGAGCTTGCATATGCAAGGAATATGTATCTATCTTGGCGCGTATGCAATCCTACACAATCGGGCAGGCGGCCCGCCTGTTGGGCGTGAGCCCGGATACCGCGCGACGGTGGGCGGACGCCGGCCGGGTGGCCACGCATCGCGACAAGGGCGGACGCCGGCTCATCGACGGCAAGGATCTGGCCGCCTTCTCGATCGAGGTCGCCAGGACCGGTGGTGGCGAGGAGGACGCCCCATACACCTCTGTGCGCAACGCCTTTCCGGGCATCGTCACCGCCGTCAAGCTCGGCGATGTCGCGGCCCAGGTGGAGATCCAGGCCGGGCCGCACCGGCTGGTCTCGCTGCTGACCCGGGAGGCCGTGGAGGAGCTGGGCCTGGAGGTCGGCGTGGAGGCCACCGCCCGCGTGAAGTCGACCAGCGTGCACATCGACCGCACCTGAGCGGACACGTACGGGCGGCGGCCATGAGTCACGCCTTCACCGAGCAGGAGTACGCCCCCGCACCGGCCAAGGCCCCGCCGTCGCCGTACGGCACGGAGAGCACCATGGCCATGCCGCGTCTCCTCAACTCCTTTGCAGGGCGCGGCGGTCGCAGCCGATGAGCGAGAGACCGTTCAGCCCCGGCCTTCGCGAACGCCCTGCGGGACGCCACCGGCGTGCGCTTCACGGAACTTCCGCCGTCCCGCGACCGGGTACGGCCGGCCCTGGACGCGGCGGGAGTGGCGGCTGCGCATCAACCGGGGACGAGCAGCCCCTCACGGAACTGCCGAAACCCCCCGCCGGTTCGCCTCGCCGGCGTCACGTCCACACCGCGTAGCCGCCGTCCACGCGTATCGCGCTGATGCCGCTGATGTGCCGGGCACCGCAGCGGTCCTGGGGCAGCACGAGCTGCGGGCCGGCCCCGTCGAGCGGGGTGTCGTCGATGCTGGCCGCAAGCAGGACGGGCGCACGGCCGAAGTCGGGGTCGATCTCCGCCCAGGACAGGACGGCGTGATGGCCGTCCGCGCCCGCCACGGCGATCAGGAAGCGCAGGCGGTCCTTGCGCCGGGTGGGGTCGAAGGCGGGACCGGCGTCGGACAGAACATCGTGCAGCAGCGGTCCTGCGAAGCAATGGTGCTGGATGCCGCTGGTGGCGCACTCGAAGCTCACCTGCACCCGTCGCTGGGGCCAGGCGAGCAGGTCGGACACCGTCAGCCGGGCCGGCCGCGCGAGGTCGCCGGTCAGGGCGACCTCGGCCACCGGATCGGCGGCCGGAAGGAAATGACTCACGGGCTACCACCCCCGGATGTCGATACCCGGGCAGCAGTGCTGTATAAACGCACATGCCCACCATCACCCGTAGACAGTCCAGCTCATGCGATGCCACAGATGACTTCCACCTCGTATCTGCGGCAGTATGATGTGCACATGCACACCTGCCGGATCGGGGAAGCAGCCGCCTTGATGTCAGCGCCGACCCACTGCGGCGCCGGACGCTGCGGACCGCACGTGACGAGCTGGGCCGGCGGATGATCCGCGGGCCGGAACCGGCTTCCTTCGTCCGGGACTTGCGCCTCGCCGAGCGGACGAACAACGGATCCCCGGCGCGCAACCACCTCGCCGGGACCGTCACCGACGTGATCCTCAAAGAGGTGTCGGCGCGGGTGGAGATCCAGGCCGGGCCGTTCCGGGGCGGTGTCCACCCTCAGCCGGGACTCGGCGGGGGACCTGACGCCGGAACACGGCGTTCCGGCGCTTGCCGTGCTCAAGTCGACCCACGTGGTCGTCAAGAGACCGCGGAAGAGTCCGACGGGCTCTTCCGGAAGAAACCAGAGGGAGTAGCCCCCGTGATGACCCGTTCCGCACGCCGGACCCGCCGGACCCTGCAGGTGGCCGGCGCAGGCGCCGCTGCGCTGCTGGCACTGAGCGCCTGCTCCTCGTCCGACAACTCCTCGGCCAAGCCGGACTCCTCGGCGTCCACCGGCTCGTCGAAGAAGCTCTCCGGCACGATGACCGTCTTCGCCGCCGCCTCGCTCAAGGAGAGCTTCACGACCCTGGGCAAGGAGTTCGAGAAGGCCCACCCGGGTACGAAGGTCACCTTCAACTTCGGCGGCAGCGACACCCTCGCCGCCAGCATCATCGGTGGCGCCCCGGCCGACGTCTTCGCCGCCGCCAGCCCGAAGACGATGGGAATCGTCACCGATGCGAAGGACGCGGTCGGCACGCCGTCCACCTTCGTGCGCAACCAGCTGGAGATCGTCACCCTGCCGGGCAACCCCGACAGGGTCTCCTCCCTCAAGGACCTCACCAAGTCCGGCCTGAAGGTCGTGCTGTGCGACAAGACGGTGCCGTGCGGGGCGGCCGCACAGAAGGCACTGGAGGCCAGCAAGCTCAAGCTCACCCCGGTCTCGTACGAGCAGGACGTCAAGAGCGCCCTGACCAAGGTGGAACTGAAGGAGGCCGACGCCGCCGTGGTCTACAAGACCGATGTGCAGGCGGCAGGTGACAAGGTGGAGGGCGTGGAGTTCCCCGAGTCCGCCGAGGCCATCAACGACTACCCGATCACGCTGCTCAAGGACGCGCCCAACGCCGACGCTGCGAAGGCATTCATCGCGCTGGTGCAGTCCGCCGAGGGCCAGAAGGTCCTGACGGCGGCCGGGTTCCTCAAGCCGTGACCGATCTGGACAGGTCCGGCGCCACGGACGAGCTCCTCATGGGTGGCGACGCCCGCGGGGGCCGGCCGCGGCGCCGACGCGTCCGCGCGGACGCCCGGGACAGGGTGCCTCTGCCTCTTCTGCTGCCCGCCCTCGTCGGGCTGGCGTTTCTGTCGCTGCCACTGATCGGCCTTCTCGTACGGGCTCCCTGGCGCACCCTGCCGGACCAGCTGACCAGCACGGAGGTGTGGCAAGCCCTTCAGCTGTCCTTGGTGTGCGCGACCGCGGCGACCGCGGTGAGCCTGGTGCTGGGCGTGCCGCTGGCCTGGCTTCTCGCGCGCACGGACTTCCCGGGGCGGGGTTTCGTACGGGCCCTGGTGACGCTGCCGCTCGTCCTGCCGCCGGTGGTGGGTGGTGTGGCACTGCTGCTGGCGCTGGGACGCAACGGTGTCGTGGGGCAGTGGCTGGACTCGGCCTTCGGGATCACGCTGCCGTTCACGACGGCG
Source organism: Streptomyces sp. NPDC051020 (assembly GCF_040683105.1). Taxonomy (NCBI): domain Bacteria; kingdom Bacillati; phylum Actinomycetota; class Actinomycetes; order Kitasatosporales; family Streptomycetaceae; genus Streptomyces; species Streptomyces sp. NPDC051020. The sequence goes on from NZ_JBFBCG010000020.1 coordinate 54,066, forward strand.
GGGGTGGTGGTCGCGGAGGCGTTCGTGGCGATGCCGTTCCTCGTCATCAGCGTGGAGGGCACGCTACGGGCGGCCGATCCCCGGTACGAGGAGGCCGCCACCACACTGGGCGCCTCCCGCTTCACCGCGTTCCGCCGGGTCACCCTGCCGCTGATCGCGCCGGGCATCGCAGCGGGTTCCGTGCTGGCGTGGGCCCGCGCGCTCGGCGAGTTCGGCGCGACGATCACCTTCGCGGGCAACTTTCCCGGCCGTACGCAGACCATGCCGCTGGCCGTCTACCTCGCCCTGCAGAACGACCCGGCCGCCGCCATCGCGCTGAGCCTGGTCCTGCTCGCCGTGTCGATCGCGGTCCTGGCCGGACTGCGGGACCGTTGGATGACGGCCTCATGACCCGAACCGCCCGTGAGCCACTCGCAGTCCGCCCCGGATCGCCGACACGCCGGACCGCCGACGCGTCCGTTCCTGTTCCCTCACCGCGAAACCGCTGGACGAACCCCTCATGACGGACATCGACGACGCCACGGGCAGCCTCCCCGCCACGGACGCAGCCGCCGCGGGCCTGGACGCCCATCTGGTCGTCAGCCACGGCCTCTTCCATCTCGACGTGGCCCTGACTGCCGCGCCCGGCGACGTCGTGGCGCTCCTCGGACCCAACGGCGCGGGCAAGACCACCGCCCTGCGCGCGCTCGCAGGTCTCACCCCGCTCACCGGCGGTCATCTGCGCCTCGACGGCGTCGCGCTGGACCGTACACCGCCCGAGTCCCGTCCGGTCGGCGTCGTCTTCCAGGACTACCTGCTCTTCCCGCACCTGTCCGCCCTCGACAACATCGCGTTCGGCCCCCGCTGCCAGGGCGCGTCCAAGGCCGAGGCACGCGCACAGGCCGCCGAGTGGCTGGACCGCATGGGCCTCGCCGACCACGCCGGCGCCAAACCCCGTCGGCTCTCCGGCGGGCAGGCCCAGCGCGTCGCCCTCGCCCGCGCCCTGGCCACCCACCCCCGGCTGCTGCTGCTCGACGAACCGCTGGCCGCGCTCGACGCCCGCACCCGTCTCGACGTACGCGCCCAACTCCGCCGCCACCTCGCCGACTTCGAGGCGGTCGCCGTGCTGGTCACGCACGATCCGCTGGACGCCATGGTGCTGGCCGACCGGCTGGTCGTCATCGAGCACGGCCGCCTCGTACAGGAGGGCACCCCTTCCGACATCGCCCGCCATCCGCGTACCGACTACATCGCCCAACTGGTCGGCCTGAACCTCTACAAGGGGCTGGCCGAGGGACACACTGTGCGGCTCGACTCCGGCCGGGCGATCACCACCGCCGAGGATCTCGCCGGCCCCGCCTTCGTCGCGTTCCCGCCCGGCGCAGTCACCCTCCACCGCGACCGGCCCACCGGCTCCAGCGCCCGCAACCTGTGGCACTGCCAGGTCACCGGACTCGAAACGCACGGCGACCAGATCCGCGCGGACCTCACCGGCGAGCTCTCCCTCGCCGCCGACCTGACCACGGTCGCCGCAGCCGAACTCGACCTCCATCCGGGAGCACCGGTCTGGGCCACGGTCAAGGCCGCGCAGACGCACGCATACCCAGCCTGACGCAGCGCTCGCCCCGGCCGGGGCCGGAGGCCCCGAACGCCAGGGAGCCGATCGATCGCGGCAAGGATCTCGACACCGTTGCGTGTCGGCCGTATGGGTCACCGGCTTGGTTGCCGGGGCAGACGGTGCTGCCTCAAGGCTGCGACGTCGTCACCGTCCCGCGCCCCGATCGCCCGGGCATGGACTGACGGCTGTTGCGCGCCACCGGCACAGCCCCCTCCCGGATCAGGCCCAGGCCACTCGTATGCAGTAGGGCGAGATCCGTGTGCAGCTCATCGCCGTCACCTTGGGCGGGATCGTGGATGAGGCATGAAATCGGGCAGCGAGTACGCCGCGCTCGCGCCGTCAGGCCTCCGGTAGCGGGGACCACCTGGCGCCGCCGAGAGCTACAGCCGCGCCACCGTGATCGAGTTCGAGTGGCAGCCCGACGGTGAACAGCAGAGACTGGGCAACGGTTGAGGAACTGGCCAACAGATCCCGACCTCAGAATTCCGGGTTACTCGCTCCGGCCATCGAAAGCGCGAGTATCAGGGCGCCGACCGTCATGGCCGATCGCGCTCGAATGTTCCTCAAGGAGCTCGCATGGAGGAGAAATCCGTCGACGTCCTGACGCCCGGGCCGGATGAATCTGCGATCGAAAAGCGCAGGTACACCGGCCCGAGGACTGGCATCGAGAGAGACCTCGCCGAGGTGCTGGCCGAGCTCATATGCGTCGAACGGGTGTCGGTCGACAGCCATTTCTTCGATGACCTCGGCGCCAACTCGTTGGTGATGGCCCAATTCTGCGCACGGCTCAGGAAGCGGACGGACCTCCCCTCAGCGTCGATGAAGGATATCTACCGGCACCCGACGATCCGACATCTGGCGACGGGGCTCGCGGACGCAGCACCCACCCCTGTCGAGTCGTCGGTCCCGGTATCGACCGAGGTGGTGGCCCCTGCCGGCACGGTGCGGTACGCCCTCTGTGGAACGCTGCAGTTCCTGCTTTTCCTGGGATATTCCTTCCTCGCCGGACTTGGTGCCGACCGAGGCTATGCATGGGTCTCCGCCGGCTCGGATGTGATCGGCATCTACCTGCGATCGTTCGTCTTCGGCAGCGTCGGATTCGTCGGCCTGTGCACCTTCCCGATCGTGGCCAAATGGCTCCTCATCGGCCGGTGGAAATCGCGCGAATTCCCGGTCTGGGGTCTGACGTATCTGCGCTTCTGGACCATCAAGGTGCTGATACACGCCAACCCGATGATCTTCTTCGTCGGCAATCCCCTGTACGTGCTTTACCTGCGAGCCCTGGGCGCACGGATCGGCAAGGGGGTCACGATCCTCTCCCGCAACGTCCCGGTCTGCACCGACCTGCTCACCATCGGCGCCGGCACGGTGGTCCGCAAGGACTCGTTCTTCCTCTGCTACCGGGCACACGCCGGCCGTATCCAGACCGGCCCGGTCACCCTCGGCCGCGACGTGTTCATCGGCGAGAAGACCGTGCTCGACATCGACACGTCGATGGGCGACGGAGCGCAACTCGGCCACACCTCCACGCTGTACAGCGGCCAGGTGGTCCCTGATGGCCAGCGCTGGCACGGATCACCGGCACAGCCCACCGAGCATGACTACCTGAGGATCGGGCCGGCCAAGTGCGGCACGCTGCGTCGGGCCGGCTTCGGTCTCATCACCGTGCTTCAACTGTTCTTCCTCTACCTGCCGCTGGCTGTCGGGGGCGCCTACATGCTGGTGACCCTGGTTCCGGCGCTGCACAACGGGCTGGGCCCGGGTGCTGTGGGGTTCACCTCGCCTGATCTCTACATCGACGCGCTGATCCTTTCCTTCGTGCTGTTCTTCGGCTTCGTCGTCGTGGGCCTTGCCGTCCTGTTCACCGTTCCGCGCCTGCTGAACCTGGCCGTCGAACCGGACAAGGTCTATCCGCTGTACGGGTTTCATTACTCGGTGCACCGGGCGATCGGGCACATGACCAACATCAAGTTCTTCGCATGGCTGTTCGGGGACAGCTCCTACATCGTCCACTATCTACGGGGCCTCGGATACGACTTGTCCCGAGTCGAGCAGACCGGGTCGAACTTCGGCACGGAAGTGCAACACGAGTCCCCGTTTCTGTGCTCGGTCGGCAGCGGAACGATGGTCGCTGACGGGCTCTCCATCATCAATGCCGAATTCTCGAGCACATCCTTCCGGGTGTCCCGGGCCTCGATCGGTCCGCGCAACTTCCTCGGGAACAACATCGCCTATCCCTCAGGGGCCAGGACGGGCGAGAACTGTCTCCTCGCGACGAAGGTGATGATTCCGCTCGATGGCGAGGTACGTGAGGGGGTGGGCCTGCTCGGCTCACCATGCTTCGAGATTCCCCGGTCGGTCGAGCGCGACTCCCGGTTCGACCACCTCCGGACCGGCGACGAGTTGCGCCGCAGCCTCGCGGCGAAGAACCGCTACAACATCCGCTCGATGGTCTTCTTCCTGCTCGTGCGGTGGCTGCACTTCTTCGTGCTCACGATGCTCGCCCTGGCGAACGCCAAACTGTACGACTCCTACGGGCATGTGCTGATCGCTGTATTCCTGGTGTTCAGCCTTGGGTTCACCGCTGTCTACTTCGTACTGGTGGAGCGCGGCATCGCGGCATTCCGCGCGCTCCGACCGCGGTTGTGTTCCATCTACGACCCGTACTTCTGGTGGCACGAGCGCCTCTGGAAGGTTCCTGACACGTACCTCAACGTCTTCAACGGCACCCCTTTCAAGAACGTGATCTGGCGGATGCTGGGGGTTCGGCTCGGCAACAGGGTCTTCGATGACGGCTGCTATTTGACGGAGCGGACGCTCACCACCATCGGGAGCGACTGCACGCTCAATGCGGGAAGCAAGATCCAGTGCCACTCCCAGGAGGACGGCACCTTCAAGTCCGATCGCAGCACCATCGGCGCCGGCTGCACCATCGGTGTGGGAGCACACGTCCACTACGGCGTGACGATGGGCGACGGCGCCGTACTCGCCCCGGACTCCTTTCTCATGAAAGGCGAGGAAGTCCCGCAGCACGCGCGCTGGGGAGGAAATCCCGCCGCGGAGACGCGAGATGCCCCTGATCAGCCCGAGGCACTGTCGCGGAAGGCGTAGCGCCGCCCTTGTCGGCGTTGAACAGCACGGTCGCGACGGTGAATGGAGAGGAACGACCAGATGGGAATGCAAGTGCAGGACGACCGGGAGTTCTGGCGCGCGGTGCTCGTCACCGGTGGATTCACCGCAATACCCCGGTGGACGCTCAATCCGGTAACCGGCGTCGGCGAACACGAAGCGACAGTTCCGGACGACGTCGTGGCAGCGTTGGGCCGGCTGAGCGAAGACCTGGCGGTGCCGCTCGACTCGGTGCTGCTGGCCGCGCACGCCAAGGTGCTCGCCGCGCTGTCCGGCGAGCACGAGGTCGCGACTGGCTACGTCCCGGCGGAGGGCAGCCCGCCCCTGCCCTGCCGGCTGACGACCGAACCCGACTCGTGGCGGACGCTGCTGCTGGACACCCATCGAGTCGCGTCAGATCTACGGGTGCACAAGAACTTTCCGGTCGATGAGCTCAGGCGCGAACTGGGCCTGGCCGAACCGTCGGTCGAGACCGTGTTCGATCCGCAGGGCGGGGGTGGCGAACTCGCCGGTGACACCGTGCTGTGGGTGGGATTTTCGCAACGCGACGGTCGGCTCGTGCTGCGGCTGCGGTACCGGACCGACGCGATCGACGCGGACTACGCCGTCAGGATCGCCGGATACCACCTCACCGCGCTCGCGCTGATCGCCGCCGATCCGGACGCCGAGCACAGGCGGCAGAGCCTGCTCTCCCCTGCGGAACTCCGCCTCCAGCTCGAAGGGCTCGCCGGTCCGCGCCGGGAACTCCCGGACCGCCGGTTCCACGAGTTGTTCGAGCAACGCGTGGCGGCACACCCGGACGCCGTCGCGGCGGTGCACGGTGAGCAGCAGCTGACGTATCGGGAACTCAACGCGCGTGCCAACCGGTTGGGACGGGCCCTGCTGGCGCGGGGGCTACGCCCCGAGGGTGTCGTCGCGGTGGTGACCGAGCGCAACCTGGACTGGATGGCCGCCGTGCTCGCGGTCTTCAAGGCCGGCGGCGTGTATCTGCCCATCGAGCCTCATTTCCCGGCCGATCGCCTCGCAACCATGCTCTCCCGTGCCGCATGCGAGCTCGTGCTGACCGAACCCGGCAGCACTTCCACGCTCGACCAGGCCCTCGACTCGCTGCCCGGGATCCAGAAGCTCTTCGTCGGTGCGGCCTACGAGGAGGACCATGCCGACGACGATCTGGGCCTCCGCGTCGCACCGGACCAGCTCGCCTACATCTATTTCACCTCGGGGTCCACCGGGGAGCCCAAGGGCGCCATGTGCGAGCACGCAGGCATGCTGAACCACCTCTACGCCAAGATCGACGACCTGGAGATCGGCGAGGGGCAGGTGGTCGCGCAGACCGCACCCCAGTGCTTCGACATCTCGCTGTGGCAACTGGTGTCCGGGCTCCTGGTCGGGGGGCGGACCCTGCTGGTGGAGCAGGAGGTGATCCTGGACGTCCGTCGGTTCGTCGACAAGATCATTGACGGCCGGGTCGCCGTCCTCCAGGTCGTGCCCTCCTACCTGGACGTCGTCGTGTCGTTTCTGAAGCAGCACCCCCGCGAGCTGCCGGACCTGCGGTACGTGTCGGTCACCGGCGAGGCGCTGAAAAAGGAGCTCACGCAGCGCTGGTTCGCCGCCCAACCCGGGATCAAGCTGGTCAACGCCTACGGGCTGACCGAGACCTCGGACGACACCAACCACGAAGTCATGGACCGCGCGCCCGACGGGGACCGGGTCCTGCTGGGTCCCGCGGTCAACAACGTGCACGTCTATGTCGTCGACGAGCACCTGGCCCCGGTGCCGCTCGGCGCCCCCGGTCTGATCGTCTTCTCCGGCGTCTGCGTCGGCCGCGGATACGTCAACGACCCCGAGCGCACCCGGCAGGCCTACCTGGCCGATCCGCACCGTGAGGGCGCCCGGCTCTACCGGGGTGGCGACTACGGCCGCTGGCAGCCCGAGGGCAGGCTGGAGTTCCTCGGCCGCCGGGACAACCAGGTGAAGATCCGTGGCTTCCGGATCGAGATCGGCGAGATCGAGAACACCCTGTTGCGGTTGCCCGGTGTGCGCGACGGTGCAGTGGTGGTCACCGAGCGGGCCGACCAGAGCAAGCACCTGGTGGCGTTCTACTCCGGTCGGCGGCCACTCGAGGAAGACGTCCTGCTGGTCCGGCTCGGTGAGTCACTGCCCGAATACATGGTCCCGTCGGCCTTCCACTGGCGGGAGAGTCTGCCACTGACGGCCAACAGCAAGATCGACAGGAAGACTTTGCAGGCGCTCGCCGGAGAACTCGGCCTCGTCCAGGACGACTACCGCGCGCCGCATACGCCGACCGAACAGCAGCTGGCGGCCGCATGGGCGAAGGTGCTCGGCATCCCGCAGAACCAGATCGGACGGCGGGACCATTTCTTCGACCGGGGCGGCACGTCGCTGTCGGCAGTGAAGCTGGCGATCACCCTGGACCGTGCGGTGTCCCTCAAGGACGTCACCCGTCACCCGATCCTTGCCGATCTGGCCGGGCTGGTCGACGGCAGGTCCGAGCTGCGCTCCGGGCGGTCCGGGCTGCTTCAGTCACTGTCGGAATCGGACGGTACGCAGGGCGCTGCCCTGGTGTGCTTCCCCTACGCCGGCGGCAACGCGGTGAACTTCCGGCCGATGGCCGGCGCGCTGCCGCGCGGCGGGCCGGCGGTCTACGCCGTCGAACTGCCCGGTCACGACGTGGCCGCAGGGAGCGGGCCGTTCGCCCCGATGGCACAGGTGGTCGAGCAGGTCGTTGTCGAGATCATCCGGCGTGGCCTAACCAGGGTCCTGCTCTGGGGCCACTCCTCGGGCGCCGCGTTGGCCCTGGAGACGGCCAGAGAGTTGCAGGAGCGCGGGGTGGACGTCCAGCGGGTGTTCCTCGGCGCGCAGCTGCTCGGCAACGCCGCCGACCGGCGCGCCGGCATCACCGAGCTGACCGGGCGCAGCGACGCCGAGATCACCGGCATGCTGAGCGCGGACGGTGGCTACCCCGAGCTCGGTGAGCTGGATGCACAGCACGCCGAGCACATCGGTGCCGCCTATCGGCACGACTGCGTATCCGCACACCGCTATTTCGCCGACGCCCTGGACAGCCCGCCGGCCCTGAAGCTGTCCGCGCCGGTCACCGTGGTCGTTGCCGCCGACGACCCGAGCACGGCGGAGTACCCGCGCCGGTACCGCGACTGGCAGCTCCTGGCCGAGCAGGTCGACCTGCACGAACTCGCCGACGGCGGCCACTACTTCCTGCGTACCCGTCCTACCGAGGCGGCACAGGCCGTGCTGCGCACCGCCGAACTGTTCGCTTCTTCCTGACCGGAAACTGAAAGGAAACCGAGATGTCTTCCCTGTCCACGGCGTCGCCGGTCGACGTCGAACTCGTACCCGGCAAACCTCCTCTCCTCCGGGCCGGGGCCACCGGCGACGCCCTGAGCTGGGTGGCCGAGCACCGGGACGCGCTGCGCGCTGTCGTCGCCGAGCACGGTTCGGTTCTGGTCCGCGGCCTCGGGCTGCGCGACGCGGACGGGACCGGCGCCGTCTTCTCGAGGCTGGCCACCCGTCTGATGACCGAGAAAGAGGTCTTCGCACCCCGACGGACCTACTCCGACGGCGTGTACTCCTCATCGACGTGGCCGCCGAACCAGCCGATGTGCATGCACCACGAACTGAGCTACACGCTTGAGTTCCCCGGCCTGATGATGTTCGCCTGTATCAGCGCACCCACCGACGGCGGGGCAACCGCGGTGGCCGACTCACCGACCGTACTCGACGCGCTGCCCGCCGACCTGACCGAGCGGTTCGAGCGGCAGGGCTGGCTGCTCACCCGCAGCTACAACGACGAGATCGGGGCGTCCGTCGCCGAGGCGTTCGGCACCGCGGACCGTGGCGCCGTCGAGAGCTACTGCCGCGCCAACGCGATCATGTTCGAGTGGCAGCCCGACGGCGGACTGCGCACCAGACAGCGCCGCAGCGCCGTGGTACGTCACCCGGTCACCGGCCGACGCTGCTGGTTCAACCAGATCGCGTTCCTCAACGAGTGGACGATGGCCCCCGAGGTGCGCGAGTACCTGGTGGACGTCTACGGCGCCGACGGGCTGCCGTTCAATACCCGCTTCGGCAACGGCGACCCCATCGACGAGGACGTCGTGCACCTGCTCAACAGCGTCTACGAGGCCAACACCGCACGCGAGCCGTGGCAGGCCGGCGACCTGATGCTCGTCGACAACGTCCGCACCGCGCACAGCAGGGAGCCCTTCGAAGGACCGCGCGAAGTGCTCGTCGGCATGGCCGACCCGGTGCATCTGGCCGACTGCTCGCCGACCGTCGAGGTGACCGCAGGATGACCACCACCGGTTCCACCGCCATGAAGTCCGCGATGTCTGCTCCGGTCACCGTGCCACCATTCGCCGTGATCTCCGGTGCCCAGGTCCAGCGCGCACTGCACGGGCGCGAGAAACAGATCGTGGAGTTGGTCGAGGCCACCTACCGGGTGCATGGCGCCGGTGACTCGGTGAATCCGCCGTCGTACTTCCTGCGCTTCCCGGACCGCCCGTCCTCCCGGATCATCGCGCTGCCCGCCTCGATCGGCGGCGAGGTGCGGGTGGACGGCCTGAAGTGGATCTCCAGCTTTCCGGAGAACGTGACGGCCGGCATCCCGAGGGCCTCGGCTGTGCTGATCCTCAACGACCATGCCACCGGCTACCCGTTCGCGTGTCTGGAAAGCTCGATCATCAGCGCCACCAGGACCGCAGCGTCGGCGGCGTCGGCGGCCGACTGGCTGAGCCGCGACCGGCCGCGACCGATGCGTGTCGGGTTCTTCGGGGTGGGCCTGATCGCCCGTTACATCCACACCTTCCTGGCCGGCACCGGCTGGTCGTTCGACGAGATCGGTGTGCACGACCTGTCCGCCGACAGCGCGGCGGGATTCCGGTGCTACCTGGAGCAGTCGGGCACCACCGGCCGGATCACCGTGCACGACAGCGCCGAACAGTTGATCCGACACAGCGACCTGGTGGTCTTCGCCACCGTCGCCGGCCAGCCGCATGTCAGCGACCTGTCCTGGTTCGCACACAATCCGCTGGTGCTGCACGTGTCGCTGCGCGACCTCGCGCCGGAGATCCTGCTCGCCTCGGCCAACATCGTCGATGACATCGAGCACTGCCTGAAGGCCGACACCTCGCCGCATCTGGCCGAGCAGCTCACGGGTAACCGGGAGTTCCTGCATGGCACGTTGGACGATGTGATGGCCGGGCGCGTGGCGGTGCCGGCGGGCCGGCCGGTGGTGTTCTCGCCCTTCGGCCTCGGGGTGCTCGACCTCGCGGTGGGCAAGGACGTCTACGACGAAGTGGTCCGCCGCGGAGAGTTGCGCGTCGTCGACGACTTCTTCCACGAACTGAGCCGGTACGGATGAGCGGACCCAGAGCCCAGGAGGCTAGTCCAGGACTCATCCCAGGAGAGATCGCGAGTCAAGTCGCCGCAGGTCAGGGCGTACGAGACAGCGACCGCTGACGCAGGGCCCCGTCCGGCCCGGCTCGACACCGGCTCCCGCCCGCAAGGGCGAGAAGCCCGCCCACGACCGGATGGACGTTCCGACAGTGCTCTGCTCCAGATAGAGGAGACCATCGTGCCCGTCGTATCCGTTCCCTACGCCTACAACGAAGAGGAGCTCTATGTCGACCTGCGGTCGATCTTCGGGCACCCACTCTTCCTGAAGTGCGAGGGCTTCAACTTCGCCGGCTCGATCAAGTTGAAGGCCGCGACCGAGATGGTGGAGTCCGCCGAGCGGGATGGAATCCTGACGCCTGAATCGATCCTGGTCGAGTCGTCGTCCGGAAACCTTGGCGTGGCGCTCAGCATCATCGCGGCAAGCAAGGGCTACCGGTTCCTGTGTGTGACGGACGCCCGCGGCAACCTGTCGACCAGGATGATGATGGAGGCGTTGGGCAGCCAGGTGCACATGATCGCCGGACAGGAGGCCAACGGCGGCTTTCTCGGCGCACGGATCGAGTACGTCCGCGCGCTGTGCGACTCCGACGACCGGTACGTGTGGCTCAGTCAGTACACCAATCCGAGCAACTGGAAGGCGCACTACCGCAGGACAGCGCCGGAGATCGCCCGCCAGTTCCCGCGGCTGGACGTGCTGTTCGTCGGGGCGGGCACCACCGGGACCCTGATGGGCTGTGCGCGCTACTTCCGGGAGTGGCACCGGCCGGTGCGGATCATCGCGGTGGACAGCGTCGGCTCGGTGTCCTTCGGCGGTTCACCGGGCCGCCGGATGATTCCCGGCCTGGGGATGAGCATGCGCCCGCCGCTGCTCGACGAGTCCTATGTGGATGAGGTGATACGTGTCGAGGAGGCGGACACCGTCCGTACCTGCCATCGTCTGGCCAGGCGCGGATTCCTGTTCGGCGGCTCCACCGGCACGGTGGTCAGCGGCGCAACGGACTGGCTGGCCCGGCATGACGCGCGCGATCTCACCGCGGTGGCCATCGGCCCGGACCTCGGCGAGCGGTACCTCGACACCATTTACCAGACCAACTGGCTCCAGGATCTGTACGGCGAGGACGTTCTCGGCTCCGACGAGGTGGCCGCCGGTTCCTGGGCAGCCTCCCCCGCGCCACCGACACGGTGGGACCCGGCTGCTGAGCCTGCAGACCGGCGACCTCAAGCCCGTGATCGCGCCGGGCAACGTCAAGGTTGATACAGGTCCGCACGGCCCGGCTGCTTCACCGGCCCGCGGTGAGGGTGTCGAGGAGGGCGGCGGTGAACTCCTTGGGTTTGTCGATGTGGACGGCGTGCCCGGCGTCGGGGACGGCGGTTTCGCGGACCAGTCCGCCCGTGGCGGCGTAGTGATCGAGTGCGTGGCGGGTCTGGGCGAGCATGGGTTGGGCAGGGCAGTGGTGGGTGCCGGGCCAGCCGGGGACGGCGCCGAGTGCACCGAGGTGGGCGAGGTCGAAGAGCGAGGTGTCGGAGATGATGACGTCGTCGGTGCCGCGGATCCAGCCGATGGGGGGTTTGGGGTCGATCCGGTGCAGGTCGTCAATACGGAAGTGAGTGGGGGCCATGGCGTTGAGGACACCTCGGGGGCCGGGGGCGGTGCCGGGCCAGTGGTCGCTAGGACGGGTGTCGCCGGGGTAGTGGTCGTCTCCGGTGCGGGTGGAGAGCATGGCGTCGACGAAGGCGTCTTCGAGCGCGGGTCGGAGCGGCGGTTTGACGTAGCTGGAGGCGAGGACGGCGCGGGGGGAGAGTGGTGAGTCCTCGCTGCGGTCGCCTTCGGCGAGGCGCTGGACGAATTCGGGGTTGACGGTGCCTGCGCCGGAGCCGGCGCCGTCGGGGTGGTTGAGCCGGCCGTTGGGGCCGTGGGTGCCACCGAAACCGTAGGGGGAGACGGGGTTGACGAGGGTGAGGCTGCGGACGGCAGTGGGGTGATCGCGGAGGTGTTGGAGAGCGATGCCACCGCCCATGCTCCAGCCGACGAGGTGGACGCGGTCGAGGGTGAGGGTGTCGCGTAGGGCGGTGAGGTCGTCGCTGTAGTCCCGGAGGCCGTGAGTGGCGTCAACAGGGAGGGGGTCGGTATCGCCGAAGCCGCGGAGGTCGACGGCGAGGGGGCGGTAGGAGTGGGGCAGGTCGAGCATGGTCTGCTGCCAGAAGGTGGCGGCGGAGACGTTGCCGTGGACGAAGAGGACGGGTTCGCCGGTCCGGTCGGGGAGTTCGAGGAGGTTGAGGGTGAGCCGGGGGGTGGTGATGCGTCGAGCGTGGATACCGGGGAGGAGTGCAGGCGGGGTCATGGTCCGTCCTTGGGAGTGGCAGGGTCAGCCGAGCCAGGCGGCGATCTGGGCGCAGGCGGAGGAGTGCCAGCCGAGTTGAAGGTGGTTGGCGGTGGTGATGAGTGCGGTGCCGGCAACGTTGGCGATGCCGGTGCGGTCGAGGGCACTGCTGACGAAGACCACGCCGTCGCTGGGGCCGCGGTTCTCGTTGTAGATGCCGAGGACATTGGGAGATCCGCCGGCGAGGAGGTAGGTGGCAACGGTGCCGGGGATGCCTGCGTTGTGGAGGGGAGTGATCAGGGAGCCGGCGTCGATGGCGGTCTGGATACCGCTGCCGGACGTATAGATGCCCTGGCCACCGTGGTAGGTGGTGTACCAGTCCTGTTGGGTCATGTCGATGCCGTAGGTGGCGTCCCAACGGGCGAGCATCTGGCGTTGTCCGGGATAGACGTCGTAGCCGTTGGTGGGGGCGAAGGCGAATTCAGGGTGGGCGGTGTAGGTGCCGTAGCAGGTCATGTAGAGGTGGGGCGAGGGGGCGTTGACGCTGCCGCCGCATTGAGGCCAGATGCTGAAGTCGTGGGCCCAGCCGTGGGCGTAGGGGTAGTCGTAGCCGCCGTTGGGGCCGCCGAGGGTGATGAGGCGCCGTACGTCTCCGGCGTAGGGGCGTCCCCAGCTGGGGCGCAGTGAGGAGACGTAGGCTCGGGTGGACATCTCCCCCTTGCTCCAGCCGACGAGGTCTACCTGGCTGACGCCGAGCCGGTCCTTGATGACGCCGATGGCGTCGCCGACCTGCTGGGCCTGCATCAGGTTGTCGCCCTGCTTATGGGCGAAGTTGACGGCGAAGACGCGGTAGCCGCGGGCGGCGAGGTACTGCATGAGTCCGGTGTTGGGGCAGGAGATGGTGCCGCAGCCGTAGCCACCGGCTTCGCCGGGGTTGGCCCAGGCGCGGTCGGCGTTGTCGTTGGCGCCGTGGACGAGGAGGACGGGAGTCGGGTGACTGCCGCTGTTCCAGCCGAGGGCGGAGTAGAGGAGGAAACGGCCGGAGTAGGGCTGCTTGGCGCCGCCGAAGAAGGTGCGTCGCTGGCCGTCCTGGTCGCCACGGCCGTCCGTGGGGTACTGCTCGGAACGGAAACCGCTGGTGGTGTCGAGGTAGCGGTCGACGCGGTCCCAGCCGTTGGCGACGGTGGTGTAGGTGGCCTCGAGAGTGAGGTATGCGGGTGGGGAGGCGTGGGCCGGTGTGGTGGCTGCTCCTAAACTCAGCAGTGTGAGAAGCAGGCCGAGCAGGGTGCTCGTTGCTCTGCGCATCGCGGCTCTCCCGTCCGGGTTGGGCTCGGTCGTCCAGGTCCGCCACGGTAGGACGGTGCAGGGGGCCTCCCCATGGGGTGGTCAGCCATAACTGCGGGTCAGGGTATGTGGTGTCGCCATGTGCTGGGGGATGCGCGGGCTCTGTTACAAGCCGTTGTCTTTCCGATCGTGCGGTCGTTCTGGATGGTCTTGGGGGGTTCAGTCCCACACGTCCCGGGCAAGCCCGTCTCTCCTCGATCGGCCGGACACAGGCGCGGGCGCAACGGTTCTGGTTCACCGGCATGATCCCGCTCGATCCGTTCGCGGTGTACGGCTCGATCAGCGTGCCCGAGGAGCAGTTCGCGGCGGTGCGGCGGAAGTGCGGGTGACATCGGTCCGACGTTCGCAGGCGCGGGTCTTGGTGTGCAGGACGGTCAGGCCGCCGGTGCGGGTGCGCTCGATGGAGACCGAGGTGGGAAAGGGCTTACTCACAACAGCCCCGCGCACGCCATCCTGCCCGCCACTTCCGCGCACGCCTCCGCGGGGCGCGGGTGCGGTGCGGCCAGCATGGGACTGCTTCCCCCGGTGTTCGCTTTTCCGGAGTAGGAGGCGAGCAATTCGTTCGGTCCTGTTTTGATCGAGACCTTGCGAGCGCCGTCGTCCTGCGTGCGCACCTCTGCCCATACTGCGGCACAGGAGGCGCTGTAGCGCAGCCTTACGGCAAAGGCGGCGTGGGTGACGGTGCTCTCGGTCCGCGCGTCCTGTTCGCAGCCGGAGCGGCTGGCGTAGTGCCCCTGGCAGGTCTCACCCCGGCACGACGCGGGCGACTCCCGCAGAGAGCGGCCGGTCGCCGGAGTGGGCAGGTACAGAGCACAGGCAGCGGGTACCAGTACGGCGACTGTGGCAGCCAGCACGATGACGACCTGCTCCAGTCGCCGGTTGCGGCCCGCGGGGGTCTTCGCCTGGGGTACGGGGGATGGCGTCGGCTCGGTCGATCGCGGTTCGGCATCGGCCCGGAACGCCGCTTCCCACAAGGTGAGGAGACAGGGCACGTCCACCCCTGCGAACGGCCCGAGTGACTCGATCGCCGTACGGGGCGGGAATTGATCACCATTGAGGTAGCGATGCCAGGCAGATTTGCTGTGGGCCGTGCGTGCAGCCAATCCCGCCAGACTCAGCCCGCTCCGCTGTTTGATGATGCGCAAATTCTCCACCAGAAGACGGGAATCAGGGCTGAGCGAGTCGGGCAAGGACTGCCAACGAGCCATCCTATTTCCTCCGTGCCGTGTTTGGGACGTCGCCGTCGCGAGACTCCCGCGCTGGTCGAGACCGCCAACTCATCCCGGACTCCGCAATGCATACCCTCGAAAAGAGACCGCCAATACACAGGGGATCCGAGACCGGGCCATGGATTTATCGGCACAGGTTCACAAATTCGTCAGACAATCGCCTTGTAGTAGATGGAGAATTCGCGGTCTCCAGATCGCCCCTGAGTGAAACCCAAGCACAGCCAGGGCCCACCTTCGCGAAGTACGGCCAATCCCTCGGGCTCACGCGGGTACAGCTGGGGAGCCGTACGGTCGAGCGACTGCACGACTCGGCCGGTTCGCCAATCGACACGGAACAGACGAGTGTTTCCGCCAGAGGACCGAGGATTCGCCGGGCCATACCCGGTACCGAGCATCTGGTACATGTAGTCGCCGTGCAAGGTCATGCCCTGGAAGGGCAGGCCCATGCGGGCGCCGCGCTGAGGGAAGCCGGCGAGAGGGCGGAAGTCCCGGGCGGCGAACCGGTCGAAGTCGTGCACCGCAAGGCGTGGTACGCCGCGTAGCTTGTACCGCAGCAGGAGTCTCCGGTTGGCCTGATCCACGGTCACGTAGTTGCTCGTCGAGCCGGGGACAGGCCGGTAGGTGGCAAGCCCTCTGCTGTCGCGGGTCAGTACGCGGCCGTCCGCGAAGCGGAATCGACAGATGCCGCGACCGTAGCCGGAGGCGGGATTGGCGTCCCACTCCGTCCACAATTCGCCGGAGCCACGCCGCGGGCCTTCGACGCCGAGTGCGACGCCGTGACCGAAGCCCTTGAGATACATGTAGCCGGTGAGAACACCGGCCATCGTGAGCCGGTTGACGCAGAGATCACCACGCGCCGCTCGCTCCGCATGACGGTATGCGCGCTTCTCGCCCGGAAGTTGGATGCCGCTCGGCACGACCTGGAGCGCGTAGACGTGCCCCTGCTGCTCGTCGAAAGCGAAGGACTGCAGTGCGGTGGCGTGGCGCAGTCGACCGTTGCGGATCCAGGGTTTCCCGGCTGCAGCCAGTGAGGTCCGCTCCGACGAGGACGGACCGGACGCTCTCTCGGCTTGTTGCGCCCAGGCCGACGGGACCGGGTTCGCGACCGCCAGGACGGCGCCGGTGCCGAGCCCGAGCAGGGTCCGGCGACTCGGATTGCCTTGGGGGGAAAGAAACATGGAGATTCCTTACTCGGGGCCCGAGGGCCCGCCCCGCGGAGTCTGCGGAGCGGGCCGGTCCTACCTGCTCAGCACCAGGGAACGGTGCCGCGGTTGCGGACGTAGCGGGCGGAGACGTAGCCCTTGTGGTCGGCGAGCTTGTACCAGCGGTTGTTGCCCAGGATGTTGATCCCGTGCTTCTTGCAGGCGAGAGTCACCGTGCTGCCGTGCCGCGCCCTGCCGATGACCCGGTAGTTGGTGCCCGGGCCTGAGCGAATGTTGAGGGGCAGGCGGTGAGTCACCAGGCGGCCCCTGACGCGAGCGGTGCGGCCCAAGCGCCTGTTCGGGTTCGTCGTATGCCGGTGGCTGGAGGTCGAGGGCTGCGGCGGCACGGAGTACCGGGCGGGCGCTGAGACCCGCGGGGACGGCGCGGGCTGTCCGGGGGTCTGGGGGATGCCGTCGGCCGCCACGGCCGCCGCAGGAAACAGGGCGAGCGTTGCCACGGCAGCCAGCAGGCCACGCTGTACGGTGCGTCGAATCATGGGAACCTCCTACGGGTTGAACTACGGGTTACGCCGGACTGCCCTGCCGGAGCGTGACCATCCGCACTCGGAACGTTTCCGGCGCGGGGCGCGGTGATGCTGTCCCCATGAGTTCCGGGAGGAACTGGGACGTCCCACTGACCCGCTGGAACGGCGCACCTCGCCCCCGTTGTGGCCCGAGGGGTTGGTAACTGCTCGCCGGTGAGTGTGCAGGAGGTTGAGTTAGCTCGATCGTGTGCTGGTTTGCCCGATGGCTTGCGGCACGCTGGGCCGACCGGGTTAACGTGATCCTGCGATCTGGGACGCCGGGTACGGCGCCAGCGTGCAGGGCCCCCGCTCCACCGGAGTGATGGCTTGGGGCCTCCCTGCCGCCACTGGCCGTACCCACCTGGCCAGGTCGCGCAGGGAACTGGCCTCCCGGGATCGGACCACGCACGGGATGCGTGTCGCCGCCCCGGGGTTGAGTACGCCGGGGACCAGTGCGCCCAAGACCGTTCGGGGCGTGCGGCTGAGTGGGCTCACTCCTGCTCAGTCTCCAGGAACGGTGCCGTAGGAGACTCTGATAAGAGGTCCGACTACCGCCCGGCCCGGCGCAACTCCCTGCCATTGCGGGCGGCAGGTCTGCATAGCATGGATGCGCGCGTGCGGCGCCGATGCCAGGAGCGAGGTCGTGGCGCCACGTACCCCCCGCCAGGTGGAGTTCCTGGACGCGCTTCCCGTGAGCGCCACCGGAAAGATCCTCAAACGGGAGCTACAAGCAGCCCCCTAGCCGCAAGCCCCCAAAACCCTCTGCGACGCAGCGGCCGGACAGGTTCTGCATACCCGACGCCGTGGTGTCACCGCTCAATGGAGTCCTCCTCCTCGACGGGCACGCCCACCGGGCGGCGGCCCGGCGGTTGTTGTGGCTCGGGGCGCACGGGTGCGGTCGGCACCCGGCGGTCCACCGGTGTGTCGGGAGTCAGGGGCGTGGGCTCCCCGTGATGCAGCACGACCAGCGGTTCGCCCTCCACCAGGCGGTACCGCGCATGGGACGGACCGATGTCCACCTTCAGCCTGCGGCCGCGTACCAGCAGCGTGAACGCCACCCTGGACAGCGCCTCCGGCAGGCGCGGTGCGAACGCCAGCAGGTTCTGCCTCCCGTCGTCTCCGGCGTACCGGCGCAAGCCTCCGAACCCGGCGATCAGCGCGATCCACGTGCCCGCGAGGGAGGCGATGTGGAGCCCGTCACGGGTGTTGTGCTCCAGATCGTCCAGGTCCATCGCCGCGGCCTCGCCGAGGTAAGCGTAGGCCAGGCGCAGATGCCCGGTCTCGGCGGCGAGCACCGCCTGGAAGCACGCCGACAGGGAGGAGTCACGGACGGTCAGGGCCTCGTAGTAGGCGAAGTTGCGTGCTTTCTGCTCGTCGGAGAAGAGATCCGGGCACTCCATCATCGCCAGCACCAGGTCGGCCTGCTTCACGACCTGCTTGCGGTACAGGTCGAAGTAGGGGTAGTGCAGCAGGAGCGGGTAGTTCTCGGGCGGGGTCGCCTCGAAGTCCCAGCGCTGGAAACTCGTGAAGCCGGCCGACTGCTCGTGGACGCCGAGCGCGTCGTTGTACAGCACCGCCATGCGGGCCGCGGCATCCCGCCATGCGGCGGTCTCCTCGTCGTCGACGTCGAGTTCCGCGGCGCGATCGGTATGACGCACGGCAGCGTCCGCGGCCGAGATCAGGTTCTGTCGGGCCATCAGGTTGGTGTACAGGTTGTCGCGGGTGATCGCGCTGTACTCGTCGGGGCCCGTGACCCCGTCGATGTGGAAGACGCCTTCCGCGTCGTGGTGTCCGAGCGAGCGCCACAGCCGGGCGGTGTTCACGAGGAGGTCGAGCCCCTCACCGCGTTCGAAGTCCTCGTCCCCGGTGACCGTGACGTACCGGTCGACGGCCGTCGCGATGGCGGCGTTGATGTGGAAGGCGGCCGTCCCGGCCGGCCAGTAGGCGGAACACTCGGCACCGTCGATCGTGCGCCAGGGGAACGCCGCTCCCGCGAGCCCCAGCTGACGGGCGCGTTCCCGCGCCGCCGGCAGCATCCGGTGACGCGCCCTCAGTGCCGATGCGACGGCCTCCGGAGCGGTGAACGTCAGCACCGGCAGCACATAGGACTCGGTGTCCCAGAAACAGTGCCCGTCGTACCCGGTTCCGGTCAAACCCTTGGCGGGAATCGCCCGATTCTCACCGCGGGCCGCCGCCTGGAGCACATGGAAAAGGGCGAACCGCACCGCCTGCTGGATGCGCGCGTTGCCCTCGACCTCGACGTCCGCGCCCGCCCAGAAGCGATCCAGGTACGCGCGCTGGGCCGCGGCCAGACCGTCCCAGCCGGTGCTGGCCGCGACCGCCACCGCCGCGTCCACCTGATCGTGCACGGCCGGCAGCGAACGCTCCCCCGACCAGCCGTAGGCCACGAACTTCACCAGCCGGAGCGGTTGCCCGGGCACCAGGTCCGCGGTCACCGTCAGGCGGCTGACGTCAGCCTCGCACTGCGTCGTCCAGCGGGTGGTCTTCGGCCCTTCGACGAGATGGTCCGCCGCTGCGGCCACCCGCAGCGCGCTGCGGTCGGTGCAGTGCACCAGCCGCAGCCGGGTGTCCTCCGCGAAGTGCTCCTCGGGCACCAGCGGTGACTCGATCGCCGCGGCCACGCGCGGATCGCCCTCGAATCGCGGCATCTGCGCGTTGGCGACGAGCTCGGACTGCACGGCCACCGTGGTCGGTCCGTCGACCGGCTCCACCTCGTAGACCACCGCGGCCACCGATCGCTGGGTGAAGGACACGAGCCGCCGCGAGGAGATCCGCACCGTACGACCGCCGGGTGAGGTCCACTCTGCGGTGCGGCTGAGGATGCCCGAGCGGAAGTCCAGGACCCGTTCGTGCGCGACGAGTCGGCCGTAGCGCAGATCGTACGGGTGGTCGTCGACCAGCAGCCGGATGATCTTGCCGTCGGTGACGTTGATCATCGTCTGGCCGGACTCGGGATATCCGTAGCCCGCTTCGGCGTAGGGCAGCGGATGCCGTTCGTAGACGCCGTTGAGGTATGCGCCGGGCAGACCGTGCGGCTCTCCCTCCTCGAGATTGCCGCGCCACCCGACGTGCCCGTTGGAGAGGGCGAAGACCGATTCGCTCTGCGCGAGCACGTCCAGGTTCAGCTCAGTCTCGCGCAGACACCATGGCTCGACCGTGAAGCTGGGGTGGGTGATCACCGTTCCTCCAGAAGGTCGGCCAGGTCACGGACCACCACATCGGCGCCGTGGGCTCGCAGTTGTTCCGCCTGGCCGACCCGGTCGACACCCACGACCACGCCGAAGCGTCCCGCCCGCCCGGCCTCGACGCCGGCGAGGGCGTCTTCGAACACCGCGGCCTCCCCCGGCTCCGTTCCGAGCCCTCGGGCCGCCTCCAGGTAGGTGTCCGGGGCGGGCTTGCCCCGCAGCCGACGCTCGTGGGCGACCACTCCGTCGATCCGCTCGTCGAACAGGTCCTCAATGCCGGCCGCTCTCAGGACGTCCCGGCAGTTCGCGCTCGACGACACCACCGCGCAGCGCAGGCCTGCCGCTCGCGCCGCGTGCAGGAACCGGACCGAGCCGTCGAAGGGTTCCACCCCCTCCTCGCGGATGCGGCGCAGCACCAGCTCGTTCTTCCGGTTGCCCAGGCCGTTCACCGTCTCCGCCTCCGGCGGGTCCCCCGGCGATCCCTCGGGCAGGTGCACCCCGCGTGCGGCGAGGAACGTGCGCACGCCGTCCTCACGGGGCCGCCCGTCCACGTACTCGTCGTAGTCGTCGACCTCGTCGAACGGCACGAACGCGGTCCCCTCGCGCGTCGCGCGCTCGCGGAGATACCCGTCGAACATCTCCTTCCAGGCGGCCGCGTGCACCTTCGCGGTCTGGGTGAGCACCCCGTCTAGGTCGAACAGGCAGGCACGGACGTGTGCAGGAAGCCCCAGCATGCCGTCGAGGCTAGGAGGTATGTGCGGACGGACGTGGTACATCACCGTCCGGCACGCCACAGGCCACTCGCTCGGTCGAGGCCTGCGGGCGCTCTCGATGCCGTCGCTCTGTGCTCACCCGGCCGGCCAGGACGAACCTTGGCCTGGCAGCTGCCGCCCCGGCGGGGACGGCGGTGCTCAGGTTGTGAGGCCCTCGACCCCCACGGGAAGGTGGCGGGGGCCGCGCAGCACTGCGTTGGCACGGTACGGCGGCGGGTCCTCGAGCAGCCCCGAGAACTTGACCCGGCGGAACAGTTCGGGCACAGCCAGATGTAGTTCTATACGGGCGAGCGGGGCGCCGAAGCAGTAGTGGATGCCGGTGTAGAAACCCAGGTGCTCGTTGTCCTTGCGGTCGGGATCGAACCGGTCGGGGTCCTCGAAGCGCCGGGGGTCGCGGTTGGCCGCGGCCAGCATGAGCCAGACCGGCGAGCCCTCGAAGATCGTGGTGCCGGCGACGTCGATGTCGGCCAGGGCGGTGGTCCACGGGACGAACTGGACCGGCGGCTCGTACCGCAGCACTTCCTCGATGAGGGGGACGGCCAGTTCGGGCTCCTTCTGGAACCGCTCAAGGACGTCGGGGTGGCGCAGCAGAGTGAGGGTCGTATTGGTGATCGCGTTGACGGTGGTCTCGTGGCCGGCGACCAGGAGGAGCACCGCGGTGGCCTCCAGGTCTGCCGGTGTCATGTCAGGGGCGAGCGCGCTGAGCATCCCGGGGCCGGGGTGGCGGCGTTTGGCCTCGATCAGGTCGGACAGGTAGGAGCCCAGCTCCTGGCGTGCCCGCTGCCCCTTTTCCTGGCCCTCGTCGCCGGATTGGGGATCGAGTGACGACGCCAGGGCATCGGCCCAGCCGTGGAAGCGCGGTTCGTCCTCGCGCGGCACGCCGAGGACCTTGCAGATGGCGGTGACGGGAAGGGGGTAGGAGAAGTCCTCGACGATGTCGACCTGGTCCTTGCCTTCGAAGGCGTCGAGCAGCTCGGTGACGACCTTGGCCAGGTCTCCGCGCAGGCCGTCGAGGAACCTGGGGCTGTGCGGGGGGCCGAACGGCCGGTTGATGGTGTCGCGCAGCCGGTCGTGTACCGGCGGGTCGGTGAAGATGAAGCTCGGCGGCAGGCCTGTGTCCTCCGCTTCCGCTGTGCGGGCGTAGCGGGGTGGACGGTTCCTCGTGTCGTTGCTCAGCCGCGGGTCGTTGGCCAGGCTTCGCACTTCGTAGTAGGTGCTGACGTACCCGCTTGGCGTCCCGGTCCAGGCCCTCGGCGGCGACGCCCAGACGCCATTCGGCGTCGATGTCACGCCGCCGCGGCAGCGCAGTGTCCTCGGGCCGTGCCCGCCCGAGCAGCGCCTGCTTGGACAGCGGCGGCCGGTCGTAGGGTTCGTACGGCTCGTCGCCGATCATGGTCAGCGATCCGGTGAAACCCTTGTCGCGCAAGGTCTCCGCCGCGCGCAGACCCGCCAGCGAGGCACCGACGACGGCAATGCGGCCCCGGCGCCGCAGGACCTCGGCGTCCGTGTCAGCCGACATGGGGCTCCACCCGCTTCGTCGGCTCATCGGAGTAGTCGACAAGGATGGCCTGGACCGGGCAGGCGGCAGCAGCCTTCTCCACCCGGTCACGTTGTGCCTCGTCGAAGCGAGGGGAGAACAGCAGCGCTTCGTCGCCGTGGAGGGCGAAGACGTCCGGGGCGAGAAAGACGCACTGCGCGAATCCCTGGCACCGGTTGAGATCGACGACAAGCCTCATCTGGAACCCACTCCCTGATCAGGCCGCGGTCCCCTGGCGCGTCTGCGGCCTACGCCGCAAGCTCCGCAGCCCTTGCGCTCGGTCCACACGATCGGATGGCATGCCTCTCCTTCAGGATCGCCCCCTCCGGAGCGGGCTTGCAACGCGAGAGCGTCCTGGCGAGCCTCCCCCGACCACAAACCGAACCGCGCGTATCGCCTTGCACACAGGTGGTGATGACCCGCGCCGAGCGGCCCTGCCCGGCGGGCAAGGCGACTCAAGTTGAGTGTGGGCATGGGCGATCCTAGGCTGATCAGAGTGGGTGAGTTGAATGACCTACGTTCGGCCAAGCCGTCAATCATGTGGCCTGTGCAGGCGGTCCTTCCGGAATCATTGACCTACCTCCTCGCGGGGCCGCGGCTCTCCTCCGGCCCTTGTCGGTCAGGCTCGTCGACGCAGCGCACAAGCGTAGGCATCCATCGAGAGCGCGGAGGGCGGCGCGGCTATGACCGACGTGGACACGCTGTCGGTGAACACGATTGGAGGGCACCGCGCCCGAGGTCGTTCCCCACCGGGGCATGGAAGGCAACCGTCCCACCGATGTGCTGCTCGGAGAAGTCCTGACACCCCGTCTCCTCGGCGCGCTCATCTCGCTCTACGAGCACAGCGTGTTCACCCAGGGAGTGATCTGGGACATCGACTCCTTCGACCAGTGGGGCGTGGAACTCGGCAAGGTACTCGCCGCCCGGATCACCCCGAACTCACCTCCGAAGCCGAACCGGAGCTCGCCCACGACTCATCGACCCATGCCCTCATCCGCCGTCACCGCGCCCTGAATCACTAGGGCCCGCCCCACAGGAGAGCAGCCATGGCTTCCGAAACCCCCATGCAGCTCGGCATGATCGGACTCGGCCGGATGGGCACGAACCTCGTGCGCAGGCTCATGCGCGACGGCCATCGGTGTGTGGTCTACGACCTCAACGAAAGCGCGGTAAAAGAGCTGGAAGGCGAGGGCGCGGTCGCCGCCGGCTCGCTCGGCGACTTCGTGGCGAAGCTCGAGCGGCCAAGGACCGCCTGGCTCATGCTTCCCGCCGCCGTCGTACAGCCCACCCTCGACCAGCTGGCCGAACTCCTCGACGCGGACGACACGGTCATCGACGGTGGCAACTCCTACTACCGCGACGACATCGCCCGTGCAGCACAGCTCGCTCCTCGCCGCATCCATTACCTCGACTGCGGGACCTCGGGCGGTGTCTGGGGACTTGACCGCGGATACTGCCTCATGATCGGCGGCGAGTCCGAGCCCGTTGCCCGGCTCGACCCCCTATTCAAGACCATCGCACCCGGCGCCGGCTCCGCCGAGCCGACCCCGAGCAGGCAGGCCAACGGGACGGCACCGCATGGCTACCTGCACTGCGGTCCGAGTGGAGCAGGGCACTTCGTGAAGATGGTCCACAACGGGATCGAGTACGGGATGATGGCCGCGATCGCCGAGGGGCTCAGCATCATCGAGCACGCCGACGCTGGGCGCCGCAAGTACACCGCCGACGCCGAGACCGCCCCACTGCGCGAACCTGAGGCCTACCAGTACGAGATCGACGTCGGCGAGGTGGCCGAGGTATGGCGCCGCGGCTCGGTCGTGGGCTCCTGGCTTATCGACCTGACCGCTGACGCACTTGCCCGGTCACCGAAGCTGGAAGAGTTCACCGGGCGCGTCTCCGACTCCGGCGAAGGGCGGTGGACCGTACTCGCGGCGGTCGACGAAGGCGTACCAGCAGCCGTGATCACCACGGCGCTCACCGAGCGATTCCAGTCCCGGGGCCTCGGCGAGTTCGCCGACAGGGTTCTGTCCGCCATGCGCAGTGAGTTCGGCGGACACGCCGAGAAGAGGAGCCGATCGTGACACGCCCGGACAACCACGTGATCGTGCTCTTCGGCGCCACCGGCGACCTCGCCAAGCGCAAACTGCTCCCCGGCCTGTTCCACCTCGCCAGGGCAGGCCTCCTCCCGGACGGCTACCGCATCGTGGGCTCGAGTACCGCTCGGTCCGCGCTGAGCGACGACGCGTTCCGCAAACACGCGCACGATGCCGTCGCTACCTTCGGGCTGTCCCAGCCGTCCGGGCCGGAGTGGCAGTCCTTCGAGGAGTCACTCTCCTTCGGCGCCGCCGAGCCCGAAGATCCCGGCCCGCTGCTCGCGGCCGTACGGTCGGCCGAGGACTCCCTCGGCGGGCAGCCACGCAGACTGTTCCACCTGGCCGTCCCACCCTCCGCGTTCGGATCCGTGATCGGAATGCTCGGCGGCACCAACTTGGCAGAGAACGCAAAGGTGATCGTGGAGAAGCCCTTCGGTACCGATCTCGCCTCCGCGCGGGCGCTGAACGAGACGATCCACGCCGTCTTCGACGAATCCCGCGTCTTCCGCATCGACCACTTTCTGGGTAAGGAGTCGGTGGACAACATCCTCGCCCTCCGCTTCGCCAACGGCCTGTTCGAACCCATCTGGAACCGGGACCACATCAGCCATGTGCAGATCGACGTACCCGAGACGCTCGGCCTCGAGGGCCGCGCCGGCTTCTACGAACGCACTGGAGCCTTCCGGGACATGATCGTCACGCATCTGATCCAGGTGCTCGGCATCGTGGCCATGGAACCACCTGTCTCGCTCGGCGCCCAGCCATTGCGTGACGAGAAAGCCAAGGTCTTCCAGGCACTGCGCCCCATCGAACCCGCCCACGCGGTACGCGGACAGTACGAGGGCTACCGTGACGAGCCGGGTGTCACACCGGATTCGCAGACCGAGACGTTCGCCGCGCTACGGCTGGAAGTGGACAACTGGCGGTGGGCCGGAGTGCCGTTCCACCTTCGCTCCGGCAAGAACCTCGCACAGCACCGCGAGGTGATCACCCTCGGCCTGCGCGAGCCGCCCCTGAGGATGTTCCGTACCGATCTCCCCCATCACGAGAAGAACACAGGCAACAAGATAGTGATCGACTTCGGGGACCCCGGGTGGATCGCGGCCAGCTTCCTCGCGAAAGAACCCGGCCCCACCATGCGACTCGCACCGGCAACGATGACTTTCCGCTACGCCGACTCCTTCTGCCAGAAGCACGGACTCGAAGGCTACGAACGGTTGCTCTTGGACGCCATGCTCGGCGACCAGTCGCTGTTCACCCGGTCCGACGAAATTGAGCACATCTGGGCGGCATCGACCCCCCTGCTCGAAAACCCACCGCCGCCCCAGCCGTACCCCGCCGGTTCATGGGGCCCGGACCCGGCCGTCAGCGAACTGATCGCACCACATCAGTGGCATCTGCCGGACGCCGACGACGGCGCCCATGCTTGACCCTCGCTGCGTCTGGGCGCCGGCTACGCAGTGCGCGAAGACTCCACCGCTGCCTTGGCGAGGTCGTCAGCGCTGACGCATGCGGCATCGAGTTGGCGAAGCAGAGCAGCAGTCTGCCTGCCCATCGCTTCTTCGATCAGGGGGAGCTGTTGCATCTGCGGAAGCCTGAAGGCCTCGCGAAGCCGATCGGCCTCGACCTCGATGCCGCGCTGGCGGCCGGCCTTTTGACGTAGTCAGCACCAAGTCAGCACGGGAGCCAGCACGGCGCCTCCACATCATGCCCGAACAGCGCAACTCGGACAGCGCCCTTCGCGCCCTCGTCGAGGCCGCCACGGCGGCCCCGACACCGCCTCCATGGTGGCCGCACGCACTCCCGCGCCCAGAACTATGGTGCCCCATCACATACGCCTCTGACCTGCACGTTCCTACGGTGTGGCGACACGCAAACGTCCCCGTCACACACACCAGGAAGTGGTGCCGATGTCCTCCCCCGCGACCGCTCCTCCACCACCCTCGAACCTCAGGCGCATCGTCGCCGCGAGCCTCATCGGCACCACCATCGAGTGGTACGACTTCTTTCTCTACGGGTCAGCAGCCGCGCTGGTCTTCAACAAGCTGTTCTTCCCCGACTCCGACCCGCTCGTCGGAACGCTCCTCTCCTTCCTCACCTATGCGGTCGGCTTCGCCGCCCGCCCGCTCGGTGCCCTGGTCTTCGGGCACTACGGCGACCGGCTCGGCCGCAAGAAGCTGCTGGTGCTGAGCCTGCTGCTGATGGGAGGCGCGACCTTCGCCATCGGCCTGCTGCCCACGCATGCCACCGTCGGCGCCGCCGCTCCCGTACTGCTCACGGTGCTGCGTCTGGTGCAGGGCTTCGCCCTCGGTGGTGAGTGGGGCGGGGCCGTACTGCTGGTGTCGGAGCACGGGGATGCGAAGCGGCGCGGGTTCTGGGCCTCCTGGCCGCAGACCGGGGCGCCGGCCGGGCAGTTGCTCGCCACCGGAGTGCTCTCCGCGCTCACCGCGCTGATGTCGGACTCGGCCTTCGGGGCGTGGGGCTGGCGTATCCCGTTCCTGCTCTCGGGTGTGCTGGTGGCTGTCGGCTTGTGGATTCGTCTCTCTGTCGATGAATCGCCGGTCTTCAAGGCGGCGTTGGCGCGGGCCGAGGAGCGCAAGGCGGCCGCGGCGGCTGCCGAGAAGATGCCGCTCGTCGCCGTGCTGCGGCACCACTGGCGGGATGTGCTCATTGCCATGGGCGCCAGGATGGCGGAGAACATCAGCTACTACGTGATCACCGCGTTCATCCTCGTCTATGCGGTGACGGCCGCCGACCTGAGCAAGCAGACGGCGCTGAACGCCGTGCTCATCGCCTCCGCGATCCACTTCGCGGTCATCCCGATGTGGGGTGCGCTGTCGGACCGGATCGGCCGCAAGCCCGTCTATCTGGTCGGGGCGGTCGGTGTGGGGCTGTGGATGTTCCCGTTCTTCGCACTGATCGACAACCGCAGCTTCGGCAGTCTGCTGCTCGCCGTCACGGTCGGGCTCATCTTCCACGGGGCGATGTACGCACCGCAGGCGGCCTTCTTCTCGGAGATGTTCGCGACCCGGATGCGGTACTCGGGTGCGTCGATCGGTGCGCAGTTCTCATCGGTCGCGGCGGGTGCTCCGGCGCCGCTCATCGCCACCGCGCTGCTCGAGAACTACCACAGCTCGGCACCGATCTCGCTGTACGTCATCGCGGCAGCGCTCATCACGGTGCTGGCGGTCGTGTGCGCCAAGGAGACCCGGCATCGGGATCTCGCGGGCATCGAGGCGACTTCGGAGCCGGACGCACCCGCGGTGCTGCCCGCCGATGCCCGTACCGCCTGAGTTCCGGTGGCCGGACGGGCCGGGAAACCGGCCCGTCCGGCCACGGTGCGTGTCCTACCGCGTCACGGCTGGACCGTCGGCT
The DNA here is from genome assembly GCF_040683105.1 of Streptomyces sp. NPDC051020. Classification (NCBI taxonomy): domain Bacteria; kingdom Bacillati; phylum Actinomycetota; class Actinomycetes; order Kitasatosporales; family Streptomycetaceae; genus Streptomyces; species Streptomyces sp. NPDC051020. The sequence goes on from NZ_JBFBCG010000020.1 coordinate 81,832, forward strand.
CGAACCAGGTCGGTTCGTCGGTCAGGGACTGCTTGATCCGGAAGAGACCGAACTCGTTCAACGGCGGCAGGGCGTCGAGCGGGAACCAGTCCACCTCCAGGGACTCGTCGTCATTGACGCGCGCCTCACCGCCGGTTGCCCGGCAGCGGAAAGTGATGTCCATGAACTGGCACCGGTCGCCATTGGCATACTGCACGGGGTTCAGCGCCTGGGTGAGCACCACCCGCTCCGCCACACAGTGCACGGCGGTCTCCTCGTACACCTCGCGCACCGCCGTCGTGGCGGGCTGCTCCCCCGGCTCGCAGATGCCGCCGATGAGCGCCCACTTGCCGGTGTCGGAGCGTCTGCCGAGCAGAACCCTGTCCTCGTCGTCGAAGACCACGGCGCTGACGCCCGGCAGCAGGAGTAGCTGTGTGCCCGCCGTGGCACGGATTTCACGGATGAAGTCAGGAATGGCCATGCGCCGACCCTACGTGGCCCATGCCACCGTTCAGCGTCCTCGGCGCGCCCGTACCGATCTGACGGTCACCCAGCCCAGTCCCCCTGCGGCGATCAGCACGAGCAGCCCCTCGGGGAGCGTGCCCAGCCGGGTCGCGGGGGTCAGCGAGGAGCGCAGCGGCACCTTGTCCACCAGCGCGTCCGGGGTGAACATCTTCGTCTTCTGGGCGATCGTCCCGTCCGGGCGGATGACCGCGCTGACGCCGCTGGTGACGGGGACGACGACGGACCGGCTGTGTTCCACGGCCCGCACCCGGCTCATCGCCAGCTGCTGGTACGTCATCTCGCTGCGCCCGAAGGTGGCGTTGTTGCTGGGGACCGCGATCAGCTGGCTGCCGTGTTCGACCGTGTCCCGTACGGCGTCGTCGAACGCGGCCTCGTAGCAGGTGACGAGCCCCACCTTGGTGCCCGCGAGGTCGAACACGCCGACCTTCTTGCCCGGTCCGAAGTCGCGCTGCACCCGGTCGACGTCGGAGCTGAAGATGCGTACGAAGGAACGCATCGGCATGTACTCGCCGAACGGCTGGATATGGCGCTTGTCGTACGTGGCGACGGGGCCGCCCGACGGCTCCCACTGGATGAGGGTGTTGCGCAGCTTGCCGGTGTCGGGCTCGATGACCGCGCCGACCACAGTGGGGGCGTTGATCGCCTTCACCGCTTCGTCGATGACGATCCGCGCGTCGGCATTGCGGTAGGGGTCGAGGTCGGAGGAGTTCTCGGGCCACAGCACGAAGTCGGGCTGCGGTACCTTGCCCGCCTTCACCTCGCGGGCGAGCTGTTCGGTGCGGCGTGCGTGGTTGTCAAGAACGGCGCGGCGCTGGGCGTTGAAGTCGAGTCCGAGGCGCGGCACATTGCCCTGGATCGCGGCGACGGTCGCGGTTCCGTCCTCCGCCGAGTCGTCGACGAGCGGGCGCGCGGCCAACGCCCCGGCCAGGGGTACGAGGACGGCCGCGGCCGCGGCGGAGACCGCGGCGCGGGGGATCCGACCAGTGCTGCGGTATGTGCGGAAGGAACGCACCGCTTCGAACAGTCCGAAGCCGCACAGCACCACTGCGAACGAGAGCAGCGGCGTGCCGCCCAACGCCGCGAGCGGCAGGAACACGCTGTCGGCCTGCCCGAAGGCGATCTTGCCCCAGGGGAACCCGCCGAACGGCACCCGGGCCCGGACCGCCTCGTCCAGGGCCCAGACCGCGGCGGCCCAGACCGGCCACCACGCGAGCCGGGACACGGCGGCGATCCCGATGCAGCCCACGGCGACGAACAGCGCTTCGGCGGCAGCGAGCGCCAGCCACGGCAACGGACCGACCTCCTCGCCCGTCCAGTGCAGCAGCGGCAGCATGAAGCCGAGCCCGGCAAGCAGGCCGAGGCCGAATCCGGCGCGCAGCCGACGGCTGTGCAGAACCCAGCCGAGCAGTGCGAAACCAGGCAGAACCAGCCACCACAACGGTCGGGGCGGGAAGCTCAGATACAGCAGCGCACCCGACAGCACGGCCGCGGCCGGCCGTGCGAGTCGCGGCAGGAACCGTCTCTCCCGCTGCTGAGTGACGATGGACTGCGGGTCGTCGACGGGGCTGATGGTGGTGCTCACCCGGCGGAGTCTACGGTGGTGAGGCGAGCGCGGGGCAGTCCCGGGGCGATACCGGAATGCATTCGGAATGCTTCGTGCCGGATCGTTCCTGCGCATTTCCTCCACAAACCCGCACCACTGCCGTTACCGTGTGCGCCAGTCCCCCGCCGACCGGCTGGATCCGGCCGTCGTGGACGGGACGGTCACAGTTCGGGGGGTCTGACACGATGACTGCACGGGCGGGCCGGTACGGGGCTCGGGAAGGCGGCAACGCGTCCGATGCCGCCGGAGCCGTGATCCTCGCCGCCTGCGCCATCTGGTCCTTGATCAGCGCGGCCGGGCGGGAGACCAGGCCGGAGGGTGTGCTGCTGGCGCTGCTGGCCGTCGCCGCAGGGTTCGTCTGCGGCCGGATCTGCGGCACGCTGCTGCCGGTGGCCACCGCGGCGGTCGCCGCCGTGGCCGCCCTCGCCCTGGCGCTCGCCTCGCGCGGCCGTATGCCGGGCGCCACCGCCGTTGCCGATGTCGCGCCCGGTCACACCGGGGCGGCGGCCGCGCTGCTGGTGCTGGCCGCGGGCGCCGCCTGCTGCGCGGCCGCGGCGGCCGGCCGGGCACCGGTGCGTCTCACGCTGCGACTGGTCGCGCTCGGCACCGCCTGTGCCGCGTCGGCCATGCACTCGGTGGCGGGATTCGTCACGGCGTTCGGGGTGCTGCTCAGTTCGTTGGCCGCGGTCAGGATGCGCCGCAGACTGCTCGGTCTGACCGGGCTGGCGCTGGTCACGGCGCTGGTTGTCGGTACGTCATGGGCGGTGGCCGAGGAGGCGCTGCCCGACGGGCTGATGGTCTCTCTGGAAGGGCAGCTCACCCCGAACCGGGTGCTGCTCTGGCAGGACGCGGTGGATCTCGCCGAGGAGCATCCGCTGCTGGGCATCGGACCCGGCCGGTTCGCCGAGCTCAGCCCCACTGCCCAGCAGACCGTGCAGTCGGACGGGAAACCCCACTCGGCGCCGCTGCAGCAGGCCGCCGAGCAGGGGATCGTGGGGGTGGCGCTGCTGGGGGCGGCGTTCGGCTGGCTGCTGTACGTGCTGTGGCGCTCACCCCGCGCCACGGCGGTCGTCCTGACGGCGGGCGCCGCGCTCACCGCGTTGGCGGCGCTGGCGAGTGTCGGGAACGCGCTGAGCTTCACGCCGGTGACGGCGGGCGTGGGACTGCTCGCGGGACTGGCCTCGGCCCGGCAGCCGATCGGGGACGGCACGTCGGGCACATCCCGTACGGAGAGTGACGAGGATGCGAACCGTGCCGCGTACGGGACGGGGACCACGGCCGGACGCCGTCCGCGGGCCGGTCGCAGCCCCTTCTGACGGGTGCGGCCCTACTGACCGCTCAGCCCCCGGCAGCCGCGTCGGCCGCCGGCAGGTGGAGCCGTTCGCGGATGAACCGTACGCCCTCTTCCGCATCGTCCACCGTCACGGTGAACGTCCTGCCGTCGCCGAGCTTGAGCACCAGGCCCTCTCCCCTGCGGACCACCACGGCTGTCCCCTGCTCGGGGCGCCAGCGGTAACCCCAGCCACCCCAGTGGCGGGGGGTGACTTGGGGGACGAACTCCGCCCCGACCACATGGGTGAGCAGGATCCGTCGGCGCGGCAGACCCATGTGGCCGCAGCGCACTTCCAGGGCGTCTCCGTCGACCCGCACGGCCACGTTCACAAAGGCGAGCGTCCCGAACAGCATGAGCAGTCCGGCTGCCACGCAGCCGATCACCGACATCAGCAGAGGGGCGATGCCGGAGTTCCAGTTGGAGGTCACGGCGAGCTCGACACCCAGTGCCAGGCACGCCGCACCGGCTGCGGCGAGCACCCACTGCGCCTTGTTGGTGGCCCGGCCGGTCCAGACGGCGGGAGCCGCCTCGGCGCCGGTCCCGCTCGGATTCCGGGGGTGGTCCCTCATGCCAGCAGGGTACTCAGAATCCGGGCATCCGGGATGGGCCCAACGGCCCTCACCGGGTCGTCTCAGCGGGCGGGGCTGACGGCTGCCAGCAGCCGCCCCTCGGCGTAGGTCAGGGCGGCTTCCGGCAGCTCGGCGTCACGGCCGCTCAGGAGCACGGTGAGGGCGGTGGCCGGCTCGGCCGACGGCGCGGGTGCGACCCCGATCCGGCGCAGTGCCTGGGCGGCGACGGCCCCGGCGGAGCCGTGCAGTGCCACGGGCGGCAGGCCGGGCTGCTGCACGGCGGCACGGATCCGTTCGGCGACCAGTTCGTAATGCGTGCAGCCGAGAACGACGGCCCGTACGCCCGGTGGAGTGAGCGCGGCGGCTGCGGCGACGGCACGGTCGATCGCCGCTTCGTCCGCGTTCTGCACGGCGTCGGCGAGACCGGGGCAGGCGACCTCGGTGACGTCGACAGAGCCGGCGAATTCGCGGATGAGTCCGCGCTGGTAGGGACTGCCCGTCGTGGCGGGGGTCGCCCAGATGGCGACGGGTCCGCCGCCGGCCGCGGCCGGCTTGATCGCGGGGACGGTGCCGATGACGGGCAGCGTGGGTTCCAGCGCGGCACGGAGCGTCGGCAGGGCGTGTACGGAGGCGGTGTTGCAGGCGACGATCAGCGCGTCGGGCCGGTGGGCGGCGGCCGCGCGGGCCACGGCCAGCGCGTGCGCGGTCAGGTCCTGCGGTGTCCGCGGACCCCACGGCATGCCGTCGGGGTCGGAGGAGAGCACCAGATCGGCGTCGGGCCTCAGCCGACGTACTGCGGCGGCCGCCGGGAGCAGGCCGATTCCTGAGTCCATGAGCGCGATCTTCACCCGGTCACCATAGTCGACCGCCCTTGCGGTCTCGTCGGAGTGGGGCAGACTGCGGCGAATGAGCGCCGTTGCCTGGATCGCCGTGGGTTCGCTGGCCGCGTGGGTGTGGCTGCTGCTGGGACAGGGGTTCTTCTGGCGGACCGACCAGCGGCTGCCTCGGCGTGCGGGACCGGACCGCTGGCCGTCGGTCGCGATCGTCGTGCCCGCGCGTGACGAAGCCGACATGCTGCCGGTGAGCCTGCCGTCGCTGCAGGCGCAGGACTATCCGGGGGCAGCGGAGATCTTCCTGGTCGACGACTGCAGCAAGGACGGCACCGGTGATCTCGCCCGTGCGCTGTCCGTGCGGTACGGCGGGCTGCCCGTGACGGTGGTCTCTCCCGGGGAGCCGGAGTCCGGCTGGACGGGCAAGCTCTGGGCCGTCCGGCACGGGATCGCGCTCGCGCGGGCCCGAAAGCCGGCGCCGGAATTTCTGCTGCTCACGGACGCGGACATCGCGCATGAGCCGGACAGTCTGCGGGAGCTGGTCGCCGCCGCCTGTTCCGGCGGGTTCGATCTGGTCTCGCAGATGGCCCGGCTGCGGGTGGCGAGTGCCTGGGAACGCCTTGTCGTGCCGGCGTTCGTGTACTTCTTCGCGCAGCTCTATCCGTTCCGGTGGGTGAACCGGGCGAAGGCACGGACCGCGGCCGCGGCGGGCGGCTGTGTTCTGCTGCGGACGGGGGCCGCCGAGCGGGCGCGGGTTCCGGAGTCCATCCGGCAGGCGGTCATCGACGACGTGTCACTGGCGCGTGCGGTGAAGCGCAGCGGCGGGCGGATCTGGCTGGGGCTCGCGGAGCGGGTGGACAGTGTGCGGCCGTATCCCCGGCTCGCGGATCTGTGGCGGATGGTCTCCCGCAGCGCGTACGCACAGTTGCGGCACAGCCCGGTTCTGCTCATCGGTACAGTGCTGGGTCTCGCGCTCGTCTATCTCGCCCCGCCGGTCACACTGGTGGCAGGGCTGCTGAACAGCGATCGGCCGGCGGCGTGGGCAGGTGGCGCGGCGTGGGCGGTGATGGCGGGGACGTACATGCCGATGCTCGGCTACTACCGGCAGTCGATGTGGCTCGCGCCGTTGCTGCCGTTCACCGCCGTGCTGTATCTGCTGATGACGGTGGATTCGGCGGTGCAGCACCACCGCGGCCGCGGCGCGGCCTGGAAGGGACGCACCTACGACCGTCCCGAGGCCGCACCGGACCGATGAACGGAGGGAATCCCGGTCCGTCCGCAGTGGCGGGCCCCGGACGGACCGGGGGTCATTTCCGGCCGGGCGTCCAGCTCATCCCCCACCCATAGGCGTAGTCGATGGTGCGCTGCGGACTCACCCCGCGCTCGGGTACGAGATAGCGGGCTTCGCGCTGCACGGTGAGGTCTCCCCCGTTGTTGGTGATGAGTGCGAGTGCGCAGACGGTGGAGGGAACGGTGCATTCGTCGAGTGAGAAGTCGATCGGGGCGCCGTGCTGCGGCTGCAGGGTGACGGTCGCGTGCAGATCGGCGAAACTCCGGGCGCCTTCATAGATGGTGACGAAGATCAGGACCCGGCGGAGCCGGTCCTTGTGGTCGAGGTCGATGGTCAGGTTCTCGCCGGTGGAGACGGCACCGGTGCGGTCGTCCCCGTCGAGATGGATATAAGGGGGCTGCCCGAGAGCGCCGAAGGCGTTTCCGAGTGCTTGCACAACTCCCTTCCTGCCGTCGGTCAGTTCGTAGAGGGCGCAGAGATCAAGATCGAGATCCGTGTGGTTGGCGACGGCCCTGCCGAGTTTGCTGCCCCAGCTCTTGAACTGTTTGCGCACTTCCCAGTTGAGATTGACGCGCATGACTCCTGACGTGCCGCCTTGTTTGGCGAGGGAGACGGACGGCGCGTCCTTGGTGAGCGTCACCTTGGAGAGCCGGACGGGCTGGGGGGATGGCGATACAGGCGGCGCGACAGGGGGCGCCGGGGGTGCCGTCGGAGCGGCAGCCGGGGGCTGGGCGTGCGGGGGGAACCGGGGCGGTGGCGGCACGTCAACTCGTGTTGCCCCTTGGGGTTGTTGAGATTGAAGAGGCTGGTGCGATTGCTGAGGCTGTTGGGGTTGCTGGGGCTCGTCGACGGAAATGCCGAAGTCCGTGGCGAGACCTTCGAGGCCGCTGCTGTATCCCTGACCCACGGCGCGGAATTTCCAGGCGCCCTGCCGACGGTAGAGTTCACCGAGAATGAACGCGGTCTCCACCGTCGCGTCCGCGCTGTCGAAGCGCGCGATCTCCGAGCCGTTCGACATGTCCGTGATCCGTACGTACAGGGCTGACACCCGCCCGAAGCTGCCACCGTCCGCGGAGGCGGCCAGAACGATGCGGTCGATGACGGGCTCCACCCGCGCCAGATCCACCGCAAGGCTGTCCGTAACACCGCCGGCGGCGTTCCGTTTGCCCTCATGACGCACCGCGCCGGAGCCATGCACCGGCTGGTTGTAAAAGACGAAGTCCGCGTCGCTGCGCACCTTTCCCGACACGAGAAGGAGCGCCGACGCATCCACGTCCGGCGTCCCCGGGGCGGTACGCCACCCCAATTCGACCCGCACGGCCTGGGCCGCCACTGGAACATTGGCTCCTTTTTGCATGGTCATGCTCGCCCCCATCACGAGTCCGGCTGCCGAAGACTTTTCCGTGCCAACCTAATCCGAACGCTGCCACAGGGCCCACAGTCGCGCCGGGCCCGTCCGGCGATCCGCCGGTAACCTCCCGCGAGCTGGCCCTATACACGATTACAACGCGTCTCGGCGCCCTTTTTTCCCAAGTTCGCTCGCATTGGGGATCGCTGTTCACTCACATCTCGTAAACCAACCCTCTTATCGGGCTCCCCAACCAGCACATCGTGGGCTTAACTTAGGTGTCATGACCTCCCCCCGCTCCACCTACGGCGGCGGCTACTACGCCGCACCGTCGTTCCCCGACACTCCGATCTACGACTCCTTGGTCGCGGAGCGGGGTACGCCTCAGATTGCCCCGATCCGAGTGCCGGCCTCCTACGACACCGGAAACAGCTACCTGCCGGCGCTCCCGTCGGCGCTGCCGGCGCTTCCCGCGGCGCCTTCCCAGCCGAACCCGTCGTACGGCTACCCGCAGCAGATGGCCGCACCGCAGCAGAACTACGCGCCGATGCAGCCGGCTCATCTGCAGCACGCTCCCGCTCCGTACATCCCGCAGCAGCCGACCGGCATGCGGGGCGGCTACCAGCCGCCTCAGCCCCAGCCGCCGCGCCCGGCGCCGGGCACGGGGTACGAGTCGATGCGTCCGGCGGCGCCGCGGCCCGTACCCGCGCCCTCTCCGTACGAGGACCCGTACAACCGCCCGTACCAGGGCCGAGGGTACTGAGCCGCAGAACCCGCTGCACACGGCCGCGGTCCGTCCCGGGCCCGCTCCGCAGGACGGGCCCGGGGGGACTGGCAGGATGGAGGCATGCGTCCTCCCGTACTGCGCGCCGTGCACATTCATCCGGTCAAGTCACTGGCCGGATACGAGCCCGGCGAGGCCGCCGTCGAGCCATGGGGACTCGACGGCGACCGCCGGTGGATGCTGGTCGACACCACGGGCCGGGCTGTCACACAGCGTCAGCAGCCGCACATGGCGCTGGTCTCCGCCGTGCCGCTGCCCGGGGGCGGCATCGGTCTGTCGGCGCCGGGGAGCGCGCCGCTGACCGTCGAGGTGCCCGAGCCCGGACGCACGGTCCCCGTGACGTTGCACCGGTCCACCATCGAGGTGGTGGAGGCGGCGGCCGCCGCCCACACCTGGTTCAGCGACTGCCTGGGCATGGAGGTCCGGCTCGTCCATCTCGACGCGCCCGCGACCCGTCGGCTGATCAATCCCGCATACGCGCGCCCCGGCGAGACCGTCGGATTCGCCGACGGCTACCCGCTGCTCCTGACCTCCAGCGCCTCGCTGGACGCCTTGAACTCACTCATCGCGCAGGGCGACCACGCAGACGAGGGCCCGCTGCCGATGAACCGTTTCCGGCCGAATGTCGTCGTGGACGGCACGGCGCCGTGGGCGGAGGACGGATGGGAACGGATCACCATCGGCGATGTCCCGTTCCGCGTCGTCAAACCCTGTGACCGCTGTGTCATCACCACCACCGACCAGGGCACCGCGGAGCGCGGCAAGGAGCCGCTGCGTACGCTCGCGCGCCACCGACGTGCCGGGCAGGACCTGCTGTTCGGCCAGTATCTGATTCCGGACGGGACCGGCGTGATCCGGGTCGGGGACCCGGTTCGGATTCTCGGCTGACTCGGCCGGGAGGGGAACTCGTGGGACCGGCCCGCGCGTTGGACGGCGTGAGGTAGCTCTCTCTTCGTCTGCTCGGCGCGCAGACTGTGCCGTATCGGGATATGACGGATGTGGAAGGGGGTGCGGGACTGTGCGAGCGGTATCGGGAGTATGGCGTTGGCGGCACAATCCCCTGCGCCGCGCCACAGACCGGCGTGAGGCGTGGGTGGCTCTGGTGGCACTGCTGTTGATGGCGGTGGCGGCGCCTGCGCTCGGATGGCTGTGCGGGTCGCTCATGGACGACGTCCTGCAGGAGTCGGTACGGCTCCAGCGGGCGCAGCGGCATGCCACGACGGCGGTTGTGGTGCGCCCGGCGCCGGGGGCACCACGTCTGGTCTCCGACCCTGAGGTGTCCTCGGAGCGCACGATGCAAACGTCGGTGGTGGCGCGCTGGAAGGCCCCGGACGGCACGGCCCGCAGCGGAAGAGTCGCGACCTCTTCGAAGAACGCCGATCCCGGCTCTAGGGTGCGGATCTGGACCGACCTGGACGGACGCCCGGTGCTGCGCCCGATGGACGTGCCGACGGCCCACACCCATGCGGCGCTGGCCGGATTCGGGGCGATGCTGCTGTGCGTCGCACTGATCGAGGGCTGGCGGCGCCTGATCGTATGGCGCATGGTGCAACGGCGGTATGCGCGGCTCGACCGGGCGTGGGCCGAGGCCGGTCCGGACTGGGGCAGGACGGGCACCGGCAGCTGATGAGCTGGGATCCCGTCAACTCCCGCCCTCCGCGCGCGCTACGGTGGACCGGTCCGCTCACCTCTTCGGCGGACGGACCCGTGACGACCCCTGCCGCAAGGCCGGCCGCACGGGCATCGGACACGCACGAGGTGGGGGCACAACAGCGCCATGGCACAGGGCACGGTCCAGGTGACGCACACCGGCACATCGCGGTGGCGGCGCCGCACTGGCGAATACGCCTCCCTCACCGCAGCCCTTGAGGCCGCGACGGACGGTGATGTCCTCACCGTCGCGCCGGGCACCTACCGGGAGAATCTCGTCCTGCACCGCGCAGTGACCCTGCGTGGTCCCGAGGGCTCCGTCGGCTCCGTCCGGATCGCACCGGTCGACGGCGTACCGCTGACGGTGCGTGCCTCCGCCGTCGTCCAGGATCTGCATGTGGAGGGCCAGGACTCGGCGGCCCCCGCACTGCTCATCGAGGACGGCGCCCCGGAGCTGACGGATCTGCGGATCGTGACGCGGTCGGCAGCCGGGATAGAGGTGCGCGGTGCGGCCCGGCCGAGCGTGCGCCGCTGTACGGTCGACAATCCGGCCGGGGTCGGCATCGCCGTGCTCGACGGTGCGGGCGGGGTATTCGAGGAGTGCGAGATCGTGTCGGCCGGGCAGTCCGGGGTCTCGGTGCGCGACGGTGCGCATCCCCGGCTGGAACGCTGCCGGATCCATCACTCCTCGGGCGCCGGACTGAGCATCACCGGTGAGGGCAGCGCGCTGGAGGCCGTCGGCTGCGAGGTGTACGAGATCAAGGGCAGCGGCATACAGGTCACCGCCCGCGCCTCCGCGCACCTCACCGACTGCACGGTGCACCGCACTTCGGCGGACGGGGTCACGCTCGACACGGACGCGGTGCTGACGCTCGCCGACTGCGACATCCATGACATCCCGGAGAACGCGGTGGATCTGCGCTCCCGTTCGGTCCTCACCCTGACCCGTTCCACGGTCCGCCGCTTCGGACGCAACGGCCTGTCGGTGTGGGACCCGGGCACCCGGGTCGACGCCAACCAGTGCGAGATCCACGACAGTACGGGCGACTACCCGGCGGTCTGGGTGAGCGACGGCGCGACCGTGATACTGGACTCCTGCCGGGTCCATGACGTGCCGGACGCGATCTTCGTCCTCGACCGGGGCTCGCGCGCCGATGTCGTCGACAGCGATCTCACCCAGGTCCGCAACACGGCGGTGTCGGTGAGCGACGGCGCGACCGCACAGCTCGACGACTGCCGGATCCGGGAGGCGTCCACCGGCGCCTGGTTCCGCGACCACGGCAGCGGCGGCACTCTGAACAACTGCACCATCGACACGGCACAGACCGGGGTCATCGTCACCAAGGGCGCCGACCCGACCATCGAGCGCTGCACGGTCACCTCGCCTGCCGAGGCCGGTTTCTACGTCTCCGCCGAGGGCCGCGGCACCTTCAACAGCTGCCGGGTCACCGGCAGTGACGGATACGGCTTCCATGTGATGGACGGCTGCCGTACCACGCTGACCCGGTGCCGTGCCGAGCGGTGCGCGCGCGGTGGCTACGAGTTCGCCGAGGGCGGCTCGCACGGCGACGGGCATGGGACGGGCCCGGTCGTCGAGGACTGCACCAGCGACGAGAGCGCGCTGCGCACCGCCACTCCCCCGCCGCCCACGGTGCTGACGGCCAACCAGTCGGCCCCCGGGCTGCTCGGTGCGGTGCCCGCGCAGCGCCCGGCCGTGCCCGCCGCCGTCGAGGCACCCGCCGAGCCGGTACGTACCTCGGGCGCCGTTCTCGGCGAACTGGACGCGCTGGTCGGCCTGGACAGTGTCAAGCGCGTGGTGCGGGCACTCACCGACATGATCGAGGTGGGCCGCCGCCGCCTGGAGGCGGGGCTGAAGGCCGCGTCGGTGCGACGCCATCTGGTCTTCACCGGCTCCCCCGGCACCGGCAAGACGACCGTGGCCCGCCTGTACGGCGAGATCCTGGCCTCGCTCGGGGTGCTGGAGCGGGGGCATCTCGTCGAGGTGTCCCGGGTCGATCTGGTCGGCGAGCACATCGGCTCGACCGCCATCCGTACCCAGGAGGCGTTCGAGCGGGCGCGCGGCGGGGTGCTGTTCGTCGACGAGGCCTACGCGCTGTCGCCCGAGGACTCCGGCCGGGACTTCGGCCGGGAGGCGATCGACACGCTCGTGAAACTGATGGAGGACCACCGGGACGCGGTGGTCGTGATCGTCGCCGGTTACACCCACGAGATGGAGCGGTTCCTCACGATCAACCCCGGCGTGGCATCCCGTTTCTCACGGACTATCACCTTCAGCGACTACGAGCCCGCCGATCTGCTGCGGATCGTCGAACAGCAGGCCGAGGAGCACGAGTACAACCTCGCCGAGGGCACCGGAGAGGTGCTGCTGAAGTACTTCACCGAGCTGCCCAAGGGCCCGGCGTTCGGCAACGGCCGGACCGCCCGCCAGACCTTCGAGTCGATGGTCGAGCGGCATGCCGGCCGGGTCGCCCAGCTCGCAGATCCGAGCACGGACGACCTCACCCTGCTCTACCCGGAGGACCTGCCGGAACTGCCCTGAGAGCCTGTCGGGTGACCTTCGATCGGAGAGCGGACGCGGCATGGTGCGTGCGATTCCAAGGCGCCGGGATGGCCTTGGATGGGGCCTCCCCTGCTCGAACGAAGCTGAGAGCTTGGGGAAGGAGCTACCAGGGCATTTCGGCAACGCCGGAAGCGTGCGTGCCAGGGCGTGGCCGCCCGATCAGAGGTCACCCGACAGGCTCTGAGTCTCTCCGGAGCCCCCGTCGGCCTGGCGGGGCAGCACCGGCCCGAGCCGGACGAGCAGCGCCGCCCGTTCCTCGGCGAAGACGGGGTCGGCCTGGTAGTCCGAGTGGCCCAGCACCGGTTCGGGCAGCGGGTGCTCCGGCGTACGCCCGTAGACCAGCGGGTCCCGCAGAGGCCCCCGGTCCACTTCGGGGCCGGCACCCGCGTCGAGCCGGACCCGGCCACCGATCGGGTCGGTGGCCCGCCACAGGTTGCGCCAGCAGCGCACGGACCGATGCAGTCCATGCAACGGTCCGGGACCGAAGTAGGCCGGGAACCAGCGGCCATACAGCCGCTCGATCGGCGAACCGTAGGTGAGCAGCGCAACCCGTTTCCGGGCCCCGGCCGGCAGCTGCCAGACGGCTGACGCCGCGAGGACGCTGCCCTGGGAGTGCCCGGAGATGACGAGCCTGCCGCGGGTGCCGCCGGTCCAGCCGGCCATCCGGGAGGCCAGGTCGGGGACGGCGCGCTCGGCGTAGCAGGGGGGCGCGAAGGGGTGGGCGGCGCGCGGCCAGAACGTGCCGACGTCCCACAGGATGCCGATGGTGCGTCGGGTGGAGGCGTCCCGGTAGGCGCGCCGACCACAGGTCACAAAGACGATGAAGCCGAAGCCGATCATCCAGGAGCCGGTCGACTGGGCGGCTTCCGCGACCGACTCGATGAACGGGCCTGCACCGTCCAGGGCCAGCCCCGGCACCTCCCCGCTCACCCACGCCCCGGCGACCGCTCCCGCGCCGAGCAGCAGGGTGGCGCCGGAGACCAGCCCGAGGAGCCAGGGCGCGGAGTCGGTGAGCGCGGCCAGGGCCCGGGTCCTGGCGATCTGCCGGGTACGGGCGGCGTCCGGCCGCTTCTCCCCGTACTCCTTGTTGACCTCGGGTTCCATGGCGCGGGCGGCGAGCCAGGTGCGTACGCCCAGCACGACGGCGGGAATCAGCAGCAGGGCCAGGAGTGCCGGGATGACCGAGGCCTGCCAGCTCAGCAGTACCGGCGGCCCGTCGATGAGGGAGCTCCGGCCCATGCCGGGAGTGCCCGGTCCGTCGAGCCAGTCGGCAACGCGCTGGGCGACCCCGCCGGTCATGACGCCGCCGAGGGCGCAGGCGAGCATCGCGACCGCGGGGCCGCCGAGTCCGTACATGACCGTTCGGGGCTCGGGCGTCCGGCGGTACAGGCCGAGCGCGACCGCCGCGAGGGCGATCACGAGCATGCCCTGGCCGACGGTGAGGACGCGGAAGGTGACGTCTCCGGGCAGCGTGCCCGCGGAGACCCAGTCGGGACGGGACCAGGCCGCGTACACCGCGGTGACGACGAGCACGGCGAGGGCAGCGCCGGGCAGCCAGGTGATAACGGCACCGTCGAGCCGGTTGTCGAGCCGCCGCTCGCTGCGACCCCGGCTGCAGACCACCCAGAGCACGACGAGCGTGCCCAGCACGAGCATCGCCTCGATCAGGTGCCCCAGGAACTCGGGTACAGGGCCGGTGACGGCGCGGTCGTGACGGGCCACGGCACCCGCGACGGAGGCCGCCACGGTCAGGAACCCGGCGGCGGTGTGCGCGGCCCGCAACCGGGCGACGAGCCGCCGGCCGTACCAGAATCCGGGGCGGCCGAGGGCGGGGCGTCCGACGGGGGCTCCGGCGGCGTGGGTTCCGGCGTCAGGACCCTCCGTGGTGGGGGTGGCCTCGGTACCGTTGTCGAGGACGTCGTCGTCCGGTTCCGCGCCGGTGAGCGGGCGCTGCGACTCGTAGGCACTCCAGGTCCGATTGGAGAGGAACCAGAGCAGCCCCACCAGCACCGTGGGCACCAGAGCCGCCAGCGCGAGCCGCCGCCCCGGCTGCGACCACCAGCCGTCCTGCGCCGTCGACAGGAAGCCGAGCCAGGACCGTTGGTTCGAGCACTCCGGTACACCCGCGCACTGCCAGGCCACCAGATCCAGCGCGACCTCGCACGCCGCAGCCGTCAGCAGGACGGTCAGGCTGAGGGCGACGAGGCGCACGAGCACGCCGTACAGCCGGACCGTGCGGGTGCGGCGTCTGGCCGTGGGCCGCATCCAGTGGGCCAGGTTGACGACCATGAAGGGAAGCAGCAGCAGCCACAGCGCGCGCGAGCCGTTGCCGGAGGTGAGATTGGACCAGCAGTACGCCTCCTCGATGGGCCGGTCCCGGTACCGCTCCGGGTGCTGCTCGGCGTCGACGTCCCCTGAGCGCCGGAATATGGCAGCCGTCGCATCGCCGGTGACCCGGACGGTGCGCGGATCCCGGAGCATCGACTGGGGGGTGGCTCCACCGACGCCATGAACCAGGAGTTCCAGCGCGGCCTCCGTGCTGTGCGGGGCCTCGGTGACAGGGGGCACGTGGATGACTCGCTCTCTTGCTGTCGCGGCGTTCCGGCCCGCGTACTGATGCGTAGTCACCAGAATCCCGGAATCCGGGCCGTGCCGGTACCCGGATCGCAAATCTCCCCGGTGCAGCGCCGGGCGAAGCTGCGTGGCAGGATGAGCCCGTCCGACAGACTGTTGAACCAACGGGCTGCGGTACGGAAGACCGAGGGAAGGACCGGACCCGGCGTTGAGTGAGAATCAGAATCTTCTCGCGGAGCAGCGGCGTGCACTGATCCTCGACGAGGTGCGCCGGCGCGGCGGGGTCAGGGTCAATGAGCTGACCCGCAAGCTGAGCGTCTCCGACATGACCGTGCGCCGGGACCTGGACGCGCTGGCCCGTCAGGGTGTCATCGAGAAGGTGCACGGCGGCGCTGTGCCAGTCGTCGAGGCGAGTACGCACGAGCCCGGTTTCGAGGCCAAGTCGGCGCTGGAGCTGACCGCCAAGGAGGACATCGCGCGGGCCGCCGCGGCGATGGCCGTTCCCGGCAGTGCGATCGCGCTCTCCGGTGGTACGACGACCTATGCGCTGGCCCAACACCTGGTGGACGTACCCGAGTTGACGGTGGTGACGAACTCGGTGCGGGTCGCCGAAGTGTTCCATGCCGCGCAGCGGTCGACGGGCGGCCCGCGGGCCGGGGCCGCCACGGTGGTGCTCACCGGTGGGGTACGGACTCCGTCCGACTCCCTGGTCGGCCCGGTCGCCGATCAGGCGATCGGTTCGCTCCACTTCGATGTGCTGTTCCTCGGGGTGCACGGCATCTCGGTCGAGGCCGGGCTCTCGACACCGAATCTGGCGGAGGCGGAGACCAATCGGCGCTTCGTGCAGTCGGCGCGGCGGGTGGTGGTGGTCGCCGATCACACCAAGTGGGGCACGGTGGGCCTGAGTTCGTTCGCGACGCTGGAGCAGGTGGACACCTTCGTCACGGATTCCGGTCTGTCCGCGGGCGCCCGGGAGGAGATCCAGGAACATCTGCCGGGCCTGGTAGTGGCGGGCGAGACCGCGGCCGGCGACCTCTCCGAGGGCTGAGGAAACGGGGATCCCGAGGGCGAGCCAGAGTTTCCGCTCGGCTCGCTCCGTGGCCGGGACGCCCTAGGATCCTGCTGTGGCCGTATTCCGGGTCGAGCGATTCACCTCCCTCCCTGCCGCCGAGTCCTGGCGCCGGGTGACCGACTGGGAACGGCACTGCGCACACGTCCCGCTGACCCGGATCACCGTCCCGGCCGGACTGCCCACGAGGATCGGGACCGTCTTCGTCGCTCGCACGGGTGTGGGCCCGCTGGCGTTCCACGATCCGATGGAAGTGGTGCGCTGGATGCCGCCGGTGACCGGGCGAGCCGGGCTCTGCCGGCTGGAGAAGCGTGGTTCGGTGGTGCTGGGCCGGGCGTCGATCGATGTGTATCCGACGGAGTCCGGGTCCCATGTCGTGTGGGTGGAGGAACTCCGTATCCGGCTGCTGCCGCAATGGGGCGATCCGCTGATCGCGGCAGCGGGCCGCCGACTGTTCGGCCGGGTGCTGGACGGTCTGCTCGACGTCACGGTGCGGCCATAACGGCCTCCCCCACGACAGGGAGCCGTGACTCCTGCGGTACGCGGCTGCCGCCTCGGCCGTGCAGCCGACCTGACAGCCAGGCAGCCGCGCCGTTGGACCAGCGCCCGATGTGACCGTCACACGATCGACTCGTTTGTCGGTACGACGGTTATCGCCAACGGCTCGGAAGGCACCGATCCCATGCCGATCCACCCATCCCGGCAGCGCTCCACCCGCGGCAGCGAACGCCCCGGCGTCCAGCAGGCCGAAGCCGCGCTCGTGGAACACTACCCGCGTCTCGTCCGGCTCGCCTACCTCGTTCTGCCGCCGTCACTCGGCCGGCACCGACGGGTCCTCGCCGCCCATGCGGCCGTCCAGCGCGCCCTGCCCGGCCGGCGCACCGCCACCGCGGGGCCTCCCGAACCGCTCCGGACCCGGGTCCCGGCACAGGGGCGGAGCGTACCGTCCCCGAGGAACCCCGCCGCGGCGCACGGCGCCACCTCCGTATACGCCTGGGTGCGGCTGCGGGTGCTGCGTACCGCGCTGGCGTACGAGCGGCGGCCCCGCTGGTGGCCCGCGCGGATCCCGGCACCGGCCTCGCTGCGCCCCGCGCTCCCCTTCGTCCGGGGGCTGCGGCTCTTGCCGCGCACCGGTGGCGCGGAGGAACTGGCCCTGGACCGGACACTGTCCACGGTGTCCGCTGCCGTGCGGGCGGCGTTCACGCTGCGGCTGCTGGAGGAGCTGACCGACCTCGAGGCGACGGTGCTGCTCGCCCGGGCGGGGGCGAGCGATGCGGCGGGCGCGGTACGTGCGGCCGGACGGCTGGAGTCCGCCGACCGGCCGCGGACCGAATCGCTGCTGCGGTCCGCCGAGTTCGACCCGTGCACGCTCCAGACCCGCCCCAGCGATCTGTTGCGGCGCAGGCGCCGGTTGCGGACGGTGGCCTCCGCTGCCGCGCTGTGCGTGATGGCGGGCGGTCTGGTCGTCCTGGCCGCCGAGAACGGTCGGGGCGGGCCCGTGCGGGCCGGGTCCGTCGCCGTCGATCCGGCAGCGCTGCTGCGTACGGCTGCCACGGAATGGGCGGACACCTCGCGCGTCGACTTCACCGTGTGGCCGGCCCGCGGCGACCGTACCCAGGACCGGAATCTGCTCGGCCGGGCGCTGCGTACCTGGGGGCACACGCCGCGCAGCGTCCACGTCTCCACGTCGCCCGGGACGCTCTCCGTACCGCCCGCCCAGCCGCCCCGACTGCTGTACGCGGGCGAGGTGGACGGTGCGGCCGTGGTGCTGTTCCACGACGGCGGCGTTCGCGTGGTGCGTTACGCGGAGCCGCTGACCGGAGCCGGGGCGGCCGCGCTCGACTTCGCCCGGACCGATGACGCGGACGTGACGACGGGGGCGGCCGTCGTGATCAGTCGCCGGGGGGACAGGGCCCGGTTCCTGCTCGCCCCGTGGGTCTCGGAGACGAGCACGCGCGACCTGTTGGCGCCGAACGCTCCGGCGCGGTCGCTGAAAGTGGGCCGCGACGGTGTCACCGCACCCGTATCGCACCCCTCGCCGGGTCGCAACTGTGGCTCCTGGCCGGTGATGCAGCTGCGCTCCTCGGAGCGCATCGCCGACAACCACTCATTCCTCCTCACCGATCTGGGCGATCTCGCTCCGGTGCATCTCACGTACACACCGCTGCCCGGCAAGGGCGCGCCGCCACGCGGGCCGCGCGAGGCGACGGGTGGTCCGGCCCTGCTGAGCTGGGCACGTACGGCGTGCTCGCTGCGGGCGCTGCGAGGCAGCGGGGTCCGTGCGGTCAACAATTGGGCCTTTGCCCGGCAGCCTCTCCCAGAGGGCGGGACACCGGCGGACTGGGTGTGCACCCGGGCCGACACCTGGCAGGGGCCCGGCCGGGTTCTGGTTCAGTTCCTACAGCCCACCGCATCGCTGACCGCCCCTGGGGCGGTGGTGGCCGACCGGCCCGATACGGCGCTGTGCAGCCGGTTCGGGCAGCACGTCCTGGCGGGCACGCACTGGAGGGCACCGTCCGGCCGGTGGTACGTGCTGGCGGCGGGCAGCCGGGCCGTCAACCGGATCGAGGTGACGGGCGGCGTGCGCGGGTCGGCGGGCGGTACGACGCTGGCGGTACGGGCACCGCAGGACGCGCAGGTGGAGCTGAAGGCCCGGCTACGCAAGGGCGGGACGCTGTCCGCGGTGCGCTGAGAGGAGCGGAACGAGAAGTTCGACGTAACGTCAGTACAGCTGAAGACATCTGACGGTGAGACGGGTACGGTACGGCTCGCCGCGGGCCGGGTGTGTCCGCCGCCGATCGCACGGGAGGTGCGCCCCATGGCACGTCGGCTCCGCTCCGTGGATGGCGGCTTCGTCCGGACCGCCCCGCTACGGCTGGTCTTCGCCGCCGAGGCGTCAGCACCTCCCGCGGTGGTGTACCGGGCGCTCGCCGAGGAAGTCGACGGCTGGCCCGGCTGGTTCACCGCGGTGACGGCGGCGCGGCCCAACGGGGCGGGCGCGGGCCGCGAGATCCGGCTCAAGGGTGGCACGGTGTTCCACGAGACAATCGTCGCGAAGGAGCCCGGCGAGCGCTACGCGTACCGGGTCGACGAGACCAACGCACCTTCTCTGCAAGCCCTGTTGGAGGAGTGGCTGCTCACTCCCACGGCAACCGGGACGCGCGTGCAGTGGACCTTCGCCGCCGACGGGTCCGCGGCGTTCCGGTTCGTCCTGCGACTGGGCCGGCCGGCGCTGGGCCGGGCGTTCCGGGACGCGGTGCGCAATCTCGACAAGCGGCTGGCCGCAGCCTCCACCTGAGAGCGGGGCGGTCGGGTCACTCCCCCCGTCGCCGTCGACGGCCTCGCGCATCAGGTCGGGATGACCGTGGTGACGGCCGGGCTTCAGCAGGGCCAGTTGCCGGTGGTCAGGAAGCGTCGGATCGTCGCGGTGTACGGGGCGATGTCCAGGCCCTGTTCGGCGAGCCAGTTGTCGGAGTAGTACTTGTCGAGATAGCGGTCTCCGGGGTCGCAGAGCAGGGTGACGATACTGCCGGTGCGGCCCTGGTCCAGCATTTCGGCGACGAGTTTGAACGCGCTCCACAGCCCGGTGCCGGTCGAGCCGCCTGCCTTGCGGCCGATGGCTTGTTCCAGCGCGCGCACAGCGGCGACGCTGGCCGCGTCCGGCACCTTCATCATCCGGTCGATGGCGCCGGGCAAGAAGCTCGGTTCCATCCGGGGCCGTCCGATCCCCTCGATGCGTGAACCGCAGTCGCTGGTGGCGAGGGCGTTGTGGTCGGTCCAGCCGTCGAAGAAACAGGAGTTCTCCGGGTCGGGCACACAGATCCCGGTGTCGTACTGCATGTAGTGCACATAGCGGGCGATGGTCGCCGAGGTGCCGCCCGTCCCTGCGGTGGCGACGATCCAGGTGGGCTCCGGATAGCGCTCCAGCCGCAGCTGCTGGTAGATCGACTCGGCGATGTTGTTGTTGCCGCGCCAGTCGGTGGCCCGCTCGGCGTAGGTGAACTGGTCCATGTAGTGGCCCGCGGAGTCGGCGGCGAGCCTGGCGGACTCCTCGTACAGCTTCTGGGCGTCGTCGACGAAGTGGCACTGACCGCCGTGGAATTCGATCAGCCGGCACTTCTCGGAGCTGGTGGTGCGGGGCATCACCGCGATGAACGGCACCCCGATCAGCTTCGCGAAGTACGCCTCCGAGACGGCCGTCGAACCGCTGGACGCCTCGATCACCGGCCTGCCCGGCCGGATCCAGCCGTTGCAGAGCCCATAAAGGAAGAGCGAGCGGGCCAGCCGGTGCTTGAGGCTGCCCGTGGGGTGCGTCGACTCGTCCTTGAGGTAGAGATCGATCCCCCAGGTCTCGGGCAGCGGGAAACGCAGCAGATGCGTATCAGCGGAGCGGTTGGCGTCGGCCTGGACCTTGCGGACGGCCTCCTTCAGCCAGGCCCTGTAGTCATGGTCGGTGCGGTCGATGTCGACGGTCGCCGTGACCTCGCCGTCGGGCCTGCGCTCACTGGTGTTCATCAGCACGCTCCTGCTCGTCGTGACCGGAATTGCGGGCCACCGGCCCCCGGACTCCGCATCCCACGATAGGCCCCCTACCTGCACAAACTTTGACTTTGGGGATCCATAGCACTGCCTTGGTGCCGGGGAGCGGGACGGTTGCGGCACGCCGTGGCGCATGCGCGACATGCCGCCTCGCTGCGACCTGGTGCGTCTGTGACCGTGCGGGCAGACTGACCGTCAGAAGCGTGACGAAGGGGGCGAACCAGCCATGAAGGAAACGGAGTTCAGCGCGACGGGGGTACGGATCGAGCGGTGGGCCCGGTCACTCACCAGGGCCGGTCAAGTGATCGTCAAGGACGGCCGGGTGGCACTGCTGACCAGTTACGGGCGGGAGATCGACAGCGCCCCGGCGGGGGCGGTGCGTGCGCGCAGGCCATGGTTCGCCGGAGTCGACTCGACGGTGGCGCGGGTCAACGGGACGTGGTACCGGCTGACCATGGGGCAGCGCGACTGCGGACCGGCCCGTGCGGAGCCGTCCCGCCGTTTCCTGGAGGCACTGCGCAGCGCGGGCGGCCGGCCGGGACGAGAAGCGGGGTCGGCCGGGCGGCGCTGACGGTGCGCCACGACCGGGTCACCGCGAGTTGCGGAGCCCTGACCCCTGAGCGACATTGGAGTCGCGTCACTCATGGTTTACCGGCGGTGACACTGTGATCCAGCCCGCCGGACCAGGAACGGCAGACGGCCACCCGCCGACTCCGTTCCGTCGTCTTCTTCCGGACCTATTTCGGGGAGTCGCAGCCGTGATCAGCGAGCCAAGCAGGCACTGCACGGTGGAGCTCCAGGCCCTGCCATCGCGGATCGGTCAGGTCCGCAGAATCATCTCGGCGCAATTGCGCTACTGGCATCTCGACCCTCTGATCGACCAGGCAGCGCTCGGCGTCACGGAGCTTCTCACCAATGTCCACCGGCATGCACAGCCGGACAAGACGTGCACCGTCGAGATAGAGCTGCTGCTCGAACGTCTGACGGTCTCCGTCCACGACCACGACCCGCGGCTGCCGACCATACGCGCGGCCGACGCCTCCAGCACCTCGGGGCGCGGACTCGCAATGATCGCCGCGGTCAGCGAGAGCTGGGGGTTCCGGCCATGGGGCCGGGCCGGGAAGGTCGTCTGGTTCACCCTGCCGGCGCCTGCCCCGACGGTGGCTCTGCCGTCGAACTCGCTGTACGGGGCGACGACCGACGGCCCGTTCGGCGCCGTGACCACCACGTCTCCCCTGGAGGCGGTGGCGCACACCGACGCCCGGTCCGCCGTGGTCGGTTAGGGCCTGATCCGAAAGACAGGCCCTGGACGTATGAGGTCGCCGCGGCGCTCTCCGCCGAATACGGCATCGGGGTACGCGACGGACTGTTCTGCGCCCACCCGCTGGTCCGCACTCTGCTGGG